>CAILRJ010000139.1 GCA_903836575.1 uncultured Burkholderiales bacterium | reverse complement strand
CGACCTGATTCAGGCTCAAGTCGATTGGACGACGGTACGTGGATTGGCATCGGTGCTGGAGAGCGGCTTGCCAGCGTCGGCCTTGCTGCCGGTTTTCAAGACGGTGGGGCAGGCGGCGTGGGATCTGGCGGCGGCGCGGGTCGCACTGAGCGGGTAAGGCTGTGGCGCTTGCCCTGTCACTGGCGAGAGAACAGTCGTGCCGGCAATCAAAAAAAACGCGGATCGTAACTCCATTTCTTTGTCGTTGACGCGTGCATCTTGCCGGCATCGGCATGATCAGGATTGACGAGAAAATTATCTTCATCAGGCACGATCGCAGAAGGCACTACCAGGATCGCTGCCGTGCGTCCTGCAAGCCAGTTGTCGCCGGCACGACGGCTGTTCAATCCGGCCGGTTCGGCATCCCAGCCACCGGGCAGTGGCGCAAGCACGTCGCGTCGTTTCCATACCGTTTTCGGCACGCTCACCTTGACCAGATAGCGGTTGAACGGCAACGCATTGCCACGCAAGTGCGCCAGCGTTTCCAGCGCAGCCAGCGCGATCGACGAGGTGCAATACAACGCTGCCTTGCCCGCACTGTTCCATCGCCCGCCACTGCGCTGCGCGCTGGCTCCGCTCAGATCATCCGCGCTCCAATCCGGTGCCTCAACGGCAATGCGCCAGATGGTAACCGTCACGCGTAAGCACTGGTCTGCGCCATGGCCAGAATACCGGCCACCAGTTGTTGACCTTCGATGGTGTCCATGAAGGTGGACGGCGCGACGCCGCCCATGACCGGATTCGGCGTGCTGATCCACGAAGCGACCCACTGTGCTGCCGAGAAGCCGGTAGGGTCGCCGGATTCCGCGACCATGGTGTCGACCTGTCCGATCAGTGATTCGATACCGATGACGAGTGCTCCTGCCTCTTTGGTCAGCATTGGCTTTTCATTCGCCTTGCGGCTGATGCCGGAGCGTGCCAGTCCCAGATAACCCGTCACTGTCGATGGCGGCAATGCCATTTCTTGCGCCAGATTATTCAGCCGCGTTACCGGGACGCCACTGCGAATTTCTGCGATTTTCTCGACGGGCGACGACCTGTACGCATGACGGAAAGCCGAAGCAACGGAGTACTCAGCCGCTTTCATTTCCTCGCAAGCCAGAGCTTGGGCTGCTTCGCTGGTCGGGTAGGGCGTGTCGGTTTTTTTTGGCGAATGTGATTTGGTGCGGGTAGCCATGGTGTCGTCTTCTCAGGTTGGGTAGGACGAAAAGTCAGTCGGTCAAATCAGCATGCCTGCTAATTTCAACCGGTCATTGTTATTCGTCAAATCAACTGTTCGTTACTTGAAAAAACGACCTGAAAAATCACTGTGCCAACAACAAACTAGTGCGCCGGGTGATGAAACACCTGCCGCAAATACGCCAGAAAAGTTTCGTCCGTACACATCGTCTTGCCCGGTGAATCCGACAGCTTGGCGACCGGCTGGCCGTTGCAGATGATCAGCTTCATGACGATATTGAGCGGCACCAGACCGACATCGTTCGACAGATTGGTGCCGATGCCAAAGCCGGTCTGGACGCGGTCGGCAAAGTGCCGGTACAGCGACAGCGCAAGTGGCAAGTCCAGTCCATCCGAAAACACCAGCCGCTTGGTCTGCGTATCGATCCGCAGCCTGGCGTAATGGGCCAGCGCTTTTTCACCCCAGATGACCGGATCGCCCGAATCATGGCGCAAGCCATCGAACAGCTTGGCGAAGTACAGGTCGAAGTCGGTCAGAAAGGCATCCATCCCGACCACGTCGGTGAGCGCGATACCGAGGTCGCCGCGGTATTCCTGGACCCAGTCTTCCAGCGCGACTTTCTGGAAGTCACGCAGGCGCACGCCGAATGACTGGTACGACTGCAGGTATTCGTGCGCCATCGTGCCGATCGGTGTCAGCTTGTATTTGCGCGCCAGCCAGACATTCGAGGTGCCTTTGAAGTGTTGCGGCACGCTGGTGGCCAGCGTGCGTATGACTTCGTCATGCCAGGCGCCAGAAAAGCGCCGGCGCGTCCCAAAGTCGAAAAAGGCGAAGGGTTTCTTGCGTTCCGGTTCGTCGCCAAACGTGGTCAGCAGAGCGATTTTTTCCTGCAGACGGCGGCGTCCCTCGATCAGTGCGGCGCTCTGGTCGGCGCGCCTGAAATACAGTTCGTTGACGATCGCCAGCACGAAAATTTCGAAGCCGGTGACATGCACCTGCGGACCACGCGCATGGATCGATAGCGTCTCGCCATCGACGGCGACGTGGATGAACTTGCGCTGGAAACGGAACACCGTCAGGAAATCAACGAAGTCACTTTTCATGTAGCGCAGGCTGCGCAGATAAGCCAGTTCGTCGTCGACAAACGCCAGCGTGCACAGGTGATCGAGTTCGCGCTCGACATCGGCCTGCAGTTGCGCCAGCGGATACGCGGGCGTGTTGCGACAGGTGAAGGCGTACTCGCTCTGCGCATCGGGATGACGGTGCAGCAGCGCCTGCCACATCGTGAACTTGTAGAGATCGGTGTCGAGCAGGCTATGGATAATCGGTGGCATGGACTGGGTTCAGAATTTGATGGTTTCACCATGGCGTAGTACGCCGAATTGACTGGCCGGTACTGCCGCATCCTTCAGCGCTTGAATCAGTGCTTGCGGCGGTTCATCGAGTGGCTCGTCGGTCAGCTCGAAGGTACCCCAGTGGATGCCGATCGAGCGCGTCGCATGCAGGTCGCGATGGATGCGCACGGCTTCGGTCGGGTTGACATGCTGGGGTGCCATGAACCAGCGCGGCGCGTAGGCTCCGATCGGCAGCAGCGCCAGATCAGTCGTCGGGAAGCGCTTGGCGATGTCGGTGAAGTCGGCCGAGTAGCCGGTGTCACCGGCAAAGAAAAACGAAAACGGCTTCGCTGCCGTAGCATCAGTGCGCACCATCCAGCCACCCCACAGGGTTTCGAAACGGTCGGTCAGCGTGCGCGCTGACCAGTGCTGGACCGGCACCAGATGAAGCGCCAGTCCCGGTACGCTGACGCTCTGCCACCAGTCCAGTTCGCGTACGTTGGTGATGCCGGCGTCGGCCATCCATGTCTTCAATCCTAGCGGCACCAGAAACAGCGGCGGTCCACCGGCCTGCGCGTTGAGCTGCTGCACGCTGGGCCGATCCAGATGATCGTAGTGGTTGTGCGAGATCACGACCACATCGACGTGCGGCAGTTGCGCGATCGTCAGCGGCACGCGCACCTTGCGTTTCGGGCCGTAGAAACTGACCGGCGAGGCGCGCTCGGAAAAGATCGGGTCGGTCAGCACATTGACGCCATTGACCTGCATCAGCACCGTCGCATGACCGATCCAGGTGGCGCTGGTGACGCTGCGGTTTTGCGCCAGCCAGGGCAGATCCGGACTGTCGACCGGGAACTGGTAATTGTTCGCCGGTGGCTTGGGCAAACCTTGCGTGATGCGTTCCCATTGCCACTTGAAGAACGAGCCACCGCTGATCGCGCCGTCCAGATAATTGTTCTTGTAGCCGTCCTTGGTGTGATGCGAGGACGTGGGATTAGTCGTCGGTACATCGATGGTCGGTGAGTCGGTGGCCGGCTCGGCCACCGCGCAGCCCATGCACATCAATACCAGGGCCAGCGCGCTCCAGCGCTTGGCCTGCCTGTGCGGCCTCAAGAAATCGCCGTCAACGTGTGCGGCTTGAGTTTCGATTCCAGCGCCTTGCCCTTGCGGGCGCGCTTGCCGATGTGCAGTGCCAGACCGGTCGCCGACAGGCTGACCTCCTGCGCCTTGCCGCCGCGTCCGATGCCGGACACGACCACACCGCGCTGGCTGACCGGTTGCGCGGCCAGCAGCTTTTCATCCTCTTCGAGGGCCATCAGAATCATGCCGCGTCCGCCGCTCATGGTCTTGAGTTCATCGAGACCAAACACCAGCAGCCGACCCTGTTCGGACAAACAGGCCACTGCACTAGCCGACGGTGTCAGCACCTGCGGTGGCAATGGCAGGTCACCGGTGTCCAGCGTGATGAAGGCCTTGCCGGCCTTGTTGCGACCGATCATGTCGGCGGCGCGGGCCACGAAGCCGTAACCGGCCGTCGAGGCGAGCAACATCGTGCTCTCGGCGCTGCCGGCAAAGTAATGCAGCACGGTGCTGCCGCTGGCCAGTTCGACCAGTGCACTGATCGGTGCGCCATCGCCGCGTGCGCCGGGCAGCGCGGAGACAGGGATCGAATAGATGCGGCCGTTCGAACCGAAGGCCAGCAAGGTGTCGAGTGTGCGGCATTCGAAGGTGCCGTACAGGTCATCGCCGGCCTTGAAGGTGAACTGCGCCGGATCGTGGCCGTGCGCGGTGCGGGCGCGCAGCCAGCCTTTTTGCGAGATCACCACCGTGACCGGTTCATCGACCACTTTCTGTTCGACGGTGGCTTTTTCGGCCGCTTCGATCAGCGTGCGACGCGCGTCGCCGTAGCGTTTTTCATCGGCTTCGATTTCCTTGATGATCAGCTTCTTCATCGCGCCGGGATTGTTGAGCAATTCTTCCAGCGTGTTTTTTTCGGTGCGCAAGCCGGCCAGTTCCTGCTGGATCTTGATCGCTTCGAGGCGGGCCAGCTGGCGCAGACGGATTTCGAGGATGTCTTCGGCCTGCCGGTCGGACAATTTGAAGGCCCCCATCAGCGCCGGTTTCGGCTCGTCCGATTCGCGGATGATGCGGATGACTTCGTCGATATTGAGCAGGATGGTTTCGCGCCCTTCGAGGATGTGGATGCGGTCCTCGACTTTTTTCAGGCGGAAATGACTGCGCCGGGTTACGGTGTCAAAGCGGAATGCGATCCACTCGCGCAGGATGTCGCCCAGGCCTTTCTGACGCGGGCGGCCATCGCCACCGATCATCACGAGGTTGATCGAGGCGCTGGTCTCCAGTGACGTTTGCGCCAGCAGCATGTTGGTAAATTCGGTCTGGTCCTGGTTCTTCGACTTCGGTTCGAACACCAGTCGCACCGGTGCCTCGCGACCGGATTCGTCGCGCACGGCGTCGAGCAGCGACAGCATCAGCTGCTTCTGCGCCATCTGGTCCGGCGACAGCGCTTTTTTACCGAGCTTGATTTTCGGGTTGGTCAGCTCTTCGATTTCTTCGAGCACTTTTTGCGCCGAGGTGCCGTGCGGCAGTTCGGTCACGACCGCTTGCCACTGGCCGCGCGCCATCTCTTCGATCTTCCACAGCGCCCGCACTTTCAGCGAACCGCGTCCGTTCGCATACATCTCCGACAGCGCCGCTGCCGACGTGATGATCTGGCCGCCACTCGGAAAATCCGGACCCGGAATGATGGCCATCAGTTCGGCGTGCGTCAGCGCCGGATTGCGGATGATTGCCACCGCAGCCTGCGCGACTTCGCGTAAATTGTGCGACGGGATTTCGGTGGCCATGCCGACCGCGATGCCGGACGCGCCATTGAGCAGCACGAACGGCAGGCGTCCCGGCAGCAGTGACGGTTCTTCGGTCGAGCCATCGTAGTTCGGCTGAAAATCCACTGTGCCCTGATCGATTTCATCGAGCAGCAAACTGGAGATCGGTGTCAGGCGCGCTTCGGTGTAACGCATCGCCGCCGCGCCATCGCCATCGCGCGAACCGAAGTTGCCCTGGCCGTCGATCAACGGGTAGCGCAATGAAAATCCCTGCGCCATCCGCACCAGCGCATCGTAGACCGACTGGTCGCCATGCGGATGCAATTTGCCGAGTACGTCGCCAACCACTGCGGCGGATTTGCGCGGCTTGGCAGCGGCGGTCAGGCCGAGCTGGTTCATCGCAAACAGGATGCGCCGCTGTACCGGCTTCTGGCCGTCGCTGACGTCAGGCAGTGCGCGACCCTTGACGACCGAGATCGCGTAGTCGAGATAGGCGCGCTCGGCGAAAGTCGCCAGCGTCAGGGTTTCGCTACCGTCCGGTGGTTCCGGGGTGTCGCCTTCAAACAGGGTGGCTTGTTCAGTCATGGATATTGCTCAGATCAATTGGCAGTGTGAGTCAGCGGGGCAGGCATGTTGCTGCGCCCGGGAATGGTCAGATGGACGCGCCGTGCACCGTCGTTGGCAACCGCCAGCGCGGACACCGGCGGCACATAGAACTGGTAGAACTGCGTCACCAGCCGGACGTAATTGCGCGTCTCGGGATACGGCGGAATCGTGTTGCGGTACTTTTGCACCGCGCCTTCGCCGGCGTTGTACGACGCGATCACCAGCGCTTGCTGGTCCGGGAACAGCGCGGTCAGTTCGCGCAAATAGCGCGCGGCCAGCCGCACATTGGTTTTCGGATCGGCCAGCTTTTGCTGGATGCTGTTGCGCGCGTCGCCGACCAGCCCGTAGCGCTCGGCTGTGGCGGGCATGATCTGCATCAGGCCGATGGCGCCCTTCGGTGAGACGGCGGCCGGATTGAAGCCGGATTCGGCCGCCATCATGGCTTTCATCAAGGCCAGGTCGACATTAAATTCGGCGGCGGCCGAGGCCAGTACCGCTTCGAATTTTTTCAGATTCGGATGCTCGGTCAGCACCTTGGCCAAGCGCGTCGGGGCCGGTTCCGGCGCGGCCGATGTCAGCTGCGACGAATTGAAGACGCCGTCGCCCTTGATGAACAATTGATAGCGTGCGTCCAGCGCTTCGGTCGAAAAATGCGTGTCGCCCTGTGCATCGACGTAACCATACACATCGGCGCGGGCGACCGATGACAGCAGGCAGCTGGCCAGCAGGACTGCCTTGAACGTCACGTCAAATATCGGCTTCAGCTTCATTACCGTGTTCTTCGATCCAGGCCCGTCGTGCGGCGGCTTCGCCTTTGCCCATCAACATGTTGAAGCGCTCTTCCGAGGCAACCAGATCGAACTCGCCGAAGGCCACCGGCAGCAAGCGTCGCGTATCGGGATTCATCGTGGTTTCCCACAACTGTTCGGCATTCATTTCACCGAGGCCCTTGAAGCGCGAGATGCTCCAGGCACCTTCCTTGACGCCATCCTTGCGCAGTTTGTCTTCGATCGCTTCGAGTTCGCCGCTGTCGAGCGCATAGATTTTTTGCGCAGGTTTCTTGCCGCGTGCCGGCGCGTCGACCCGGAACAGCGGTGGCCGCGCAATGCAGATATGGCCGTGGTCGATCAGTTTCGGGAAGTGCTTGAAGAACAGCGTGAGCAACAAGACCTGAATATGCGAGCCATCGACGTCCGCATCCGACAGGATGCAGATACGGCCATAACGCAGATTGCTCAGGTCCGGCGTATCGTTCTTGCCGTGCGGGTCGACCCCGATGGCGACGGCGATATCGTGGATTTCATTGTTGGCGAAGAGCCGGTCGCGTTCGGTTTCCCAGGCGTTGAGCACCTTGCCGCGCAGTGGCAGGATGGCCTGGAATTCCTTGTCGCGACCCATCTTGGCAGAGCCGCCCGCCGAGTCACCCTCGACCAGAAAGATCTCGTTGCGCTTGATGTCGTTCGATTCGCAATCGGTCAGTTTGCCGGGCAAAACCGCTACGCCGGAAGACTTTTTCTTTTCGACTTTCTGGGATGAGCGCAGTCGTGATTGCGCCTGCTTGATGACCAGGTCAGCGAGCTTCTTGCCGTATTCGACGTGCTCGCTGAGCCACAATTCCAGCGATGGTCGCACGAACGTCGAGACCAGTTTGACTGCATCGCGCGAGTTCAGGCGCTCCTTGATCTGGCCCTGGAATTGCGGGTCGAGCACCTTGGCCGAGAGCACGAACGAGACCCGTGCAAAGACATCTTCGGACAATAATTTCACGCCCTTCGGCAACAGCGAATGCATCTCCGCAAAACTTTTTACCGCGCCGAACAAGCCTTCGCGCAGGCCTGATTCATGGGTGCCGCCGGCCGAGGTCGGGATCAGGTTGACGTACGACTCGCGCACCACGCCGCCGTCTTCGGTCCATGCGACCACCCACGCCGCGCCTTCGCCTTCGGCAAATCCTTCGGCATCCTTGCCGGCATATTGTTCGCCTTCGAATAGCGGAATCAGCGGGTCCGAACTGCTTGCCTGCGCCAGGCATTCGACCAGATAACCGCGCAAGCCCTGCTCGTATTGCCAGGTCTGCGATTCACCGGTCTTGCCATTGACCAGCGTGACTTTCACGCCCGGCAGCAGCACGGCTTTCGAGCGCAACAAGCGCTGCAGTTCGGATTGCGAGATGGCGGGGGAGTCGAAGTATTTCGGGTCCGGCCACGCGGTGACGCGGGTGCCGGATTTCTTGTCGTCACGGGCGATCGGGCGGGTGCTGATGGGTTCGATCAGGTCGCCGCTGGCGAAGGCCAGATTGTGTACGCCGCCTTCGCGCCAGACCGTGATTTCGAGCCGGGTCGACAGTGCATTCGTGACCGATACGCCGACGCCGTGCAAGCCGCCGGAAAACGCATACGCGCCGCCGCTGCCTTTGTCGAACTTGCCGCCGGAGTGCAAGCGGGTAAAGACGATCTCGACGGTGGGCACGCCTTCTTCGGGATGGATGCCGACCGGGATGCCGCGGCCGTCGTCATCGACGGTGACGCTGCCATCGGCATTTTGCGTGACGGTGATGTGCTTGCAGTAGCCGCCGAGCGCTTCATCGGAGGCGTTGTCGATGACTTCCTGGATGATGTGCAGCGGGTTCTCGGTGCGGGTGTACATGCCGGGACGCTGCTTGACCGGTTCGAGTCCTTTCAGGACACGGATCGATGATTCGCTGTAATCGGAGGGGGCAGTTTTCTTTGTGGCCATTCAGGTTGGTGCTCTAGTGACTGTGTTGCTGGTGGGCGGGACTGTTTGTGCAGTGCATTCTAATGGGGTTTGCGGGGGCGGGGGATTTGGCGCGGGGAAAATAGTTGGGTTGAGGCGACGCTTGTCGTTTGAAATAGATCAACACAGTCGTCTTCCTTGGTGCCTCGTCCGCTTAAATTGTGCTCTCGTATACAAAGGTAATACCCCTAACTACTTTTGGAGTAATCATGACTGTCGCCGTGATTCGTCCCGTTGCCATCAAGATTGATGACGACATCAAAGAACGGGTAAAACGCCTGGCATTAGCGCGTAACCGCACGCCGCATTGGTTGATGCGGGATGCGATCTTGCAATATGTTGATCGCGAAGAAAAGCGTGAAACGTTCCGCAGTGACGCCATCGCCGCCTGGAATGCCTATCCGGCTACCGGCTTGCATGCGTCGATGGAGGAGGCCGATCTCCGGCTGGAAAAACTGGAAACGGGTGAAGATGTCGAGCCACCAGCATGCCACGTCTGATCTGGTCGCCGGCGGCGCTGGACGATGTGCAACGGTTGCATCGTTTCCTCGCCGTCAAGAATACCGATGCTGTACGCCGTGCCGTCAAAGTCCTCCGCGAAAGCATCAAGATCATCGCGCAACATCCGGAAATCGGGTGTCCTGTGGAGCACATGGAAATCGAATTCCCGGAGTGGCTCATTGAGTTCGGGGCAAGCGGCTATGTCGTACTTTATCGGTATGACGGTGAGGTGGCAGTGATACTTGCGGTGCGGCAGCAATTCGAAGTGGAGTATTAAGGCTGTTCCATCCTGACTGCATCGCTGGCAAAAATAGGGCTACGTACGCCGTTCGATTGACAAGGCAGCGCTCATGGGACGATGTGGTGCCGGATACCGGTATCAATCGTGTCGGTTGAGTTGCTGTCGGGCACGAGCCGTCGCGAGTTGCAGGCGTTTGGCCAGTACGGCGCGTGGCGGTAGTTCGGTCAGATATTCGGCAACATGAATGCCGGATTTATCGAGTTCCAGCAATTCGATCTGCTCGGTCTTTTTGCCTGTGCACAGGATG
>CAILRJ010000138.1 GCA_903836575.1 uncultured Burkholderiales bacterium | reverse complement strand
GGACTCGATGGCCGCAGCACCGAGCCGGCCAGCGGTAACAGGATCAGCAAGGCAATGACCCAGCGCACCAGATTGAGGGTCATCGGCGGCACCATCTCATGCACCAGCCTGCCGACGATGGCATTGCCGGCCCACATCAACGGCGGCACCGTCAGCAGCAAAGCGGTCGACAGCGACAATGGCTGTTTCATGATGTGATGTGCATCAAATACTGCACGTATCGGCCGACGCCAGCACTTCGGCCGCCTGCTTGGCATTGGCAACCTGTGCCGAGGCGGGCAACAGCACGTCGTTCTTGACGGCAGTCAGTTCCGCCAGAATCGAAATGGCGATTTCGGACGGCGTCTTGCTGCCGATATACATGCCGATCGGACCATGCAATTTAGCGATCTGGGCCGGGGTGACATCGAACAACTGCAAGCGCTCGCGCCGTTTGGCATTGTTGACGCGCGAACCGATCGCACCGACATAAAACGCGTCCGATTTCAGCGCTTCCATCAGTGCCAGATCATCGAGCTTGGGATCATGCGTCAGCGCCACGACGGCACTGCGGCGATCGAGCTGCATGGCGATAACGAGGTCGTCCGGCATCATGTGCTGGACTTCGACACCGGCCACTTGCCAGCCGGCGCGATACTCTTCGCGCGGATCGCACACCGTCACGTGGTAATCCATGCCGAGCGCGATCTGCGCCAGAAAGCTAGAGAGCTGGCCGGCGCCGATGATCAGCAAACGCCAGCGCGGACCATGAATCGTCGTCAATGTGGCGGCCGCATGCAGCAGGCTGGCACCGGCGTCGGCCAGCGACAACGCCACCGCACCGCTGGCCAGATCGAGCCGGCGCGCGACCAGTTCGTGTTGCGCCAGCCGCGCCAGCAATTCGCTGATGCGGCTTTGCGCCGATAACGGCTCCAGCGCCAGCTCGATCGTGCCACCGCACGGCAAGCCGAAGCGGTGCGCTTCATCCGCCGTAATCCCGTAGGTCACGATCTCAGGCACGGTGCGGGTGATGCCTTCACTGCGTACGCGCGCGATCAGGTCATCTTCGATACAGCCACCCGAGACCGAGCCGACCACCTGGCCGTCATCACAAATGGCCAGCGTCGCACCCTGCGGGCGCGGGCTGGAACCCCAGGTTCGGATCACGGTAACGAGTTCGCAACGGTGACCGTCCCGCAGCCACTGGTCACAGGTTTTGAGTACGTCGAGGTCGATGCTGTCCATGATTTCCAGAATAAAAGTTGGCCGCGAAGACAAGGTTCGCCCACCCGCGGCAGGGTCGCAGTGTAGTCGCTCCGGACAATGTTGTTTGAAACCCGCCACAACGGCATTGGTCAGAAGTGATTAAAAGACGGAACCAGAATCCCTTCAGAACCACTGACGTTGAGCCACTTCAACAAGCAATGCGATCCCATCATGCCAATTATCTCGTCACATCATGTATTACCTGCCGCAAGGATTACCCGCGCATTGACAAGCGGGATCGCGCTGCCAGTGCCGGTCGATCGACCCGCCGGAAAAAGTAGCGACAGCAAGTTGCCGCTTCTGGGCGGACAGGCAAGGGGCGATCGACTCAGAAACGAATTAGCGACGAAGCAACTCTCAAAAAACCCCTCCCCCGCGCCGCTGGCCGCATCACCCCGTCACACCGTCCCACAACGGTATGCGAACCATGCTGAGACCGACAATCCAGCGACTGCAGCACGGCTCTCGCTGTTTTTTCTCGACCTTATCCGCACAGATGGACTGCCTCCGGAAAGGCAGGCGCGTGAGTTGCAAGCACAGACAAGGCGGCTGCCGCAACTGACTCAATCCCATCAGGCCGATGGGTTCAATTTAATGCTGGCCCTGTCGAACAAGCTCCCGGCCGATCAGCAAGCCCCGGTTCTGGCCGCACTGGCCCCGCGACTGCGCACGTTACCGACCAGCGCGCGGCGCAGTGGCTTCGCAGCACTGGCAGCCAGCATTGCCCGATTGCCACTAGCTGGTCGTGCAGTGGCACTGCCGGCACTGGCCCGCGCACTTGCTGCAAGCGGGCGCGATGCAGGCAAATTCCATGCGTTGCATGCTCAGACACAAACGCTGGACGCCAGCGCACAAGAACGCGCATTGCCCGGCCTGATCCGTCATATCGGCCTGCTGCCTCAGGAACAGCGCAAAACCGCGTTCGATGCGATTGCGCAGCAAGTTAACACTTTGCCGCCGCTACAACGACGCAATGCACTACGCGGTCTGGCAGGAAAAATCGGCAAGTTACCCGCCGGGCAGCAAGCACAGGCGACGGCCCGCCTGCAGCAACAAGCAGAAAAGGCGTTGCGCACGTAAGGTGAGTCAACCCACGCCGGTTAACGCTGCATCGACTCCCACACCTTCTGCAAGCGCTTGACCGACACCGGCATCGGCGTCTTCAATTCCTGCGCAAACAGCGACACGCGCAATTCTTCCAGCAGCCAGCGGAATTCACCCATCTTCGGATCGGCCGTGCGGCCGGTCTGTTTTTCTTTCAGGCCGCGCTGCCACAGCAAGGCGGCCTGCTGCCACTCGCTCATCCAGCGGGTGTCACGCGCCGGATCGATGCGCAGTTTCTCCAGCCGGACATTGACCGCTTTCAAGTAGCGCGGGAACTGGGTCAGGCTGGTGTAACTGGTTTCAGTGACGAAGCGTCTGGCGACCAGCCCCTGCAATTGCACCTGGATATCAGCCACCGCTGCCGCATGTCCCTTGGCACCCTGGAGCTTTTTTGGCAGCGCGTAGTACTCGGTCAGGATCAGGCCGACCAGTCGCCCGATTTCATTGACCAGCAAACCGAGGCGCGACTTGCCGGCTTCCTTGCGGGCGTCAAATTCAGCAGCAGTGCGCGGCAGCGGTTCCTGCAGACAGGCCCGCTCCAGACCGGCTTCAATGATCTGGTCGCGCAGTTCTTCCTGCGAACCGAGCGCCATGAATTGCATGCCCATCTGCTGCAAGCCGGGGATATTCTTTTCGAGATACTTGAGCTGCTCGCGCAGCTGCAGCGCCAGCAAACGACGCAAGCCGCCGCGATGAATGCGCGCCGCTTCGGTCGGATCATCGAAGACTTCAAGATCGCAATGCGTGCCCTTGTCGACCAGTGCCGGAAAACCGATCAGCGTGAGCTTGCCTTGCTGGATTTCCAGCAGCTCCGGCAATTCGCCGAAGGTCCAGGCAGTGAGCTTCTGATGCTGGGTCGGTGCGGCCGGCGGCGCAGAAGCTGATGCTACTGACTGGACCGATTTGCCACCCGCTCTAACCTGTGCCACCGGCACATTCGTGATCGCGGTCGACTCGGCAATTTTCTGGAAACTCTCGCGCGCCTGACCACCAAATTCGGCCTGCAGCGCGCCGAGGTTGCGGCCCATTTCAAGTTGCCGGCCATGCTCGTCGATGACCTTGAAGTTCATGAAGTGATGCGCCGGCAAGGTCTCTGCCTTGAAGTCGCTTAACAGCGGCGTGATGTGCGCATGCACGCGCACATCGGCGATGATGGCTTCAATCAGGCTGCCGCGACCAAAGGTTTTCTGTTCGTTGACGCGGTCCAGAAAGGCGGCTGCGTAATGCGGCAGCGGCACGCAATTGCGTCGCAGTTTTTGCGGCAGCGATTTGAGCAGCAGATGGACTTTTTCTTTCAGCATGCCCGGCACCAGCCAGTCGCAGCGTGCGGCCGATAGCTGATTCAAAGCGAAGAGCGGTACCGTCAGCGTGACGCCATCGCGCGGCGTGCCGGGTTCGAAGTGGTACGCCAGCGGCATCTCGATACCTACCCCCGGCAGCAATTTCGGAAACAGCTCGGTGGTAATGCCGGCCGCTTCATGCCGCATCAACTCATCACGGTTCAGGTACAACAGTTTGGGTTCGGCGCGGGTCGCGTCCTTGTGCCACTTTTCAAAACTGATGCCGTTGCAGATATGCGCCGGCAGCATCTTGTCGTAGAACGCCGCGATCAATTCGTCATCGACCAGCACATCGAGCCGGCGCGATTTGTGTTCGAGGTTTTCGATCTCGCGGATCAGGTTGTTGTTGAACGCGAAGAACGGCGCACGGGTGTCGAACTCGCCACCGACCAGCGCATCGCGAATAAAAATCTCGCGCGCTTCGACCGGATTGATCAAGCCGAAATTGATGCGGCGCTGGCTGTAGACCACCAGCCCGTACAAGGTCGCGCGTTCGGACGCGGTGACCTGGGCGGTGCGTTTTTCCCAGTGCGGTTCGCCATAGGACTTCTTGAGCAGATGCGCGCCAACACGCTCCAGCCACTCCGGCTGGATCTGGGCGACGCAGCGCGCATACAGCCGCGTGGTGTCGACCAGCTCGGCGGCCATGATCCACTTGCCGGCTTTCTTGAGCAGTGTGGAGCCCGGCCAGATGTGAAACTTGATCGCCCGCGCGCCCAGGTAATGGGTGTCTTCGTCGGACTTGAAACCAACATTACCCAGCAAGCCGGTCAGCAATGCCGAGTGCAGGTTCTCGTACGTCGCCGGCGTCTCGTTCATGCGCCAGCCCTGCTCCTTGACGATGGTCAGCAATTGCGAATGCACGTCGCGCCATTCGCGCAAGCGCATCTGCGACAGGAAATTAGCGCGGCAGCTGTCCTGCAACTGGCGGTTGGTTTTCTTGTGCTCGATGGCGTCTTCGAACCAGTTCCAGATTTTCAGGTAGCTGGAAAATTCGGATTTCTCGTCAGCGAATTGCTTGTGCGCGAGGTCCGCTGCGGCCTGCACTTCCAGCGGCCGGTCGCGCGGATCCTGCACCGACAGCGCCGAGGCGATGATCAGCACTTCGCGCAGACAGACGTTATCCAGCGCCGCCAGAATCATGCGTCCCACGCGCGGGTCGAGCGGCAACTTGCCGAGCTGGCGACCGGTTGGCGTGAGGTTGTTGTTGTCATCGACCGCGCCCAGCTCCTGCAGCAACTGATAGCCATCGGCGATCGCCCGTCCCGGTGGCGGTTCGATGAACGGAAAGGTTTCGACATCGGTCAGGTGCAGCGACTTCATGCGCAAGATGACCGAGGCCAGCGACGAGCGCAGGATTTCCGGCTCGGTAAAGGCCGGGCGCATCAGGTAATCTTTTTCTTCGTACAAGCGGATGCACACGCCAGCAGCGACCCGGCCGCAACGACCGGCGCGCTGGTTGGCGGCCGACTGCGCGACTGCCTCGATCTGCAATTGCTCGACCTTGTTGCGATAGCTGTAGCGCTTGACGCGCGCCAGTCCGGCATCGACGACGTAACGAATACCGGGCACCGTCAGCGAGGTTTCGGCGACGTTGGTGGCCAGCACGATGCGCCGCGCGCCGGACGGCTTGAAGACGCGCTCCTGCTCTTGCGCCGACAGGCGCGCAAACAGCGGCAAAATTTCGACATGCGGCGGATGGTGCTTGCGCAAGGCTTCGGCGGCATCGCGGATTTCGCGCTCGCCGGGCAAAAACACCAGCACGTCGCCGTCGCCGATACGGCACAACTCATCGACCGCATCAGTCAGCGCTTCCATCAGGTCGCGCTGGCCGCGTTCTTTTTGGGCGTTGCTCTGGACTGCCTTTTGCGCGGCACCGGGTTTGACTTCGCTGCGGTCAGACGAATCAACCGGCCGGTAGCGGATTTCAACCGGGTACAAGCGACCCGACACTTCGATCACCGGTGCCGGTTTTTCATCGCTGCCGAAGTGGCGCGCAAAACGATCCGCGTCGATCGTGGCCGACGTGATGATGACTTTCAGGTCAGGCCGCTTCGGCAGCAATTGCTTCAGATAGCCCAACAGAAAATCGATGTTCAGGCTGCGTTCGTGCGCCTCGTCGATGATGATGGTGTCGTATTGGCGCAGCAGTGGATCGGTCTGGGTTTCCGCCAGCAAAATACCGTCGGTCATCAACTTGATCCAGGCACCGGCCGACAGTGTGTCGGTGAAGCGCACCTTGAATCCGACCAGCTCGCCCAGCGGCGAATTGAGTTCCTGCGCAATCCGCTTGGCCGTGGTCGAAGCCGCAATCCGGCGCGGTTGCGTGTGGCCGATCATGCCGTGGAGACCGCGTCCGAGTTCGAGGCAGATCTTCGGCAGCTGGGTAGTTTTACCGGAACCGGTTTCACCGCAGACGATGATGACCTGATGCTGGCGCAGTGCGGCGGCGATATCTTCGCGCCGGCCCGAGACCGGCAATTCCTCCGGATACGTGATCGGCGGCAGCGGGTTACGCACTGGCGCAGGGCGCACTGAACCGGCAGGCGGACGGGATGGTCGGCGGGCGCGATCGCCGGGCGGACTTTTTTGTATCGGTGGGAGGGATGTCATAGCGGAGCGAATTATAATGCCCAACATGCAAACCCCCATCGAGTTCGTCCAGTGGCTGCGCTCCGTCGCGCCCTACATCCATGCCTTCCGTAACAAAACCTTCGTGGTGGCGTTTCCCGGCGAGCTGGTGCTTGCCGGCGCACTGCCGGTATTGGCCCAGGATTTATCCCTGCTGCATGCGCTGGGCATCAAAGTTGTCATCGTCCATGGCTCGCGGCCGCAAGTGGCCGAACAGCTCGCGCTGCGCAATGCGCAGGAGCGTTTTCATAACGGCTTGCGCATCACCGACAGTGCCGCACTCGAATGCGCAAAAGAAGCTGCCGGTGAATTGCGCCTCGATATCGAAGCCGCGTTCAGCCAGGGCTTGCCGAACACGCCGATGGCGCATGCGGCAATCCGGATCATTTCGGGCAATTTCGTGACGGCCAAACCCCTCGGCGTCATTGATGGCGTCGATCTCGAACTGACCGGCGTGGCACGCAAAATTGCCTATGAAGCGATTCATCCTATTCTCGATGCCGGCGGCCTGATTCTGCTTTCACCACTGGGCTTTTCACCGACCGGCGAAGTGTTCAACCTGACGATGGAAGACGTTGCGGTGGCGGCTGCCATCGCGCTGCGCGCCGACAAGCTGATTTTTATCAGCGAGATCCCGATGATGACCGATGCCGGCGGCGAAGACATCCGCGAACTATCGTCGCATCAGGCCGAGGCTGTGCTCGGTGCCGGCTTCCTGCCCAGCGATGCGTCGTTCTATTTGCAGCACGCAATCAAGGCCTGCAACGGCGGCGTGGCACGCGCGCACATCGTGCCATTTGCACTGGACGGCTCGGCGCTGCTGGAATTATTCACGCATGACGGCGTCGGCACGATGATCTCGTACCAGAACCTCGAAACCCTGCGCGAGGCGACCATCGAAGACGTCGGCGGCATCCTCAAGCTGATCGAGCCACTTGAGACCGATGGCACGCTGGTCAAGCGCGGCCGCGAACTGATCGAACGCGAAGTCGAGAATTTTTCGGTCATCGAACACGACGGCGTGATCTTCGGTTGCGCCGCGCTGTACCCGTTTCCGGCCGAAAAAATGGCCGAGATGGCATGCCTGACCGTGAACCCGGATGTGCAGGCGCAAGGTGATGGCGAGCGCATCCTCAAGCACATGGAAAATCGTGCCCGTGCGCAGGGCTTCAAGAAACTGTTCGTGCTCACGACGCGCACTGCACACTGGTTCCTCAAACGCGGCTTCGTAGCGGACTCGGTCGATGCGTTACCAAAAGATCGCCAGCACATGTATAACTGGCAGCGTAAATCACTGGTGCTGGTCAAGACTCTTTGAGCCGGCCCACCTCATCTTCAATCGAACAAGGAAACACACATGGCACGCATGATTCACTGCATCAAGCTCGACAAGGAAGCCGAAGGCCTCGATTTTCCACCGTATCCGGGTGAGCTTGGCAAACGGCTCTGGGAGACCGTCTCGAAAGAAGCCTGGGCCGCCTGGCTCAAGCATCAGACCATGCTGGTCAATGAAAACCGCCTGAACCTGGCTGACCTGCGCGCCCGCAAATATCTGGCGACGCAAATGGAAAAGCATTTCTTTGGCGATGGTGCCGATGCCGCAGTAGGCTACGTACCACCAGCGGACTGACCATAACACGGCAAGTTCCCGGCATCGGCATCCGATGCCGGGAAGTCACCCGGCGCAATGCCCGCACGCCATTCCTCAGAACACCAGCGACCGTACTCCTTCGGCTGTCCCCAGCAACGCTACATCCGCCCCACGCGCCGCAAACAATCCTACCGTCACGACACCGGCAATCGCATTGATCGCCCGCTCGGTGGCGACCGGATCGGTGATTTGCAGGCCGAGGACGTCGATCAGGACATTGCCGTTATCCGTCAGCACGGCTTGGCCATCCTTGACCCGCAAACGCGGCGTACCGCCCAGTTTGGCGAGTTCGCGCGCGACCACCGCCTGCGCCATCGGGATAACTTCCACCGGCAACGGGAATGCACCCAGCACCTCGACGAGCTTGGAGCCATCGGCGATGCAGATGAATTTTTTGGCGACCGAAGCGACGATTTTTTCCCGCGTCAGTGCCGCGCCGCCGCCCTTGATCATTGCACCGGTATCGGTAATTTCATCGGCACCATCGATGTAGACCGACATCGACGCGACGTCATTGAGGTCATACACGGTAATCCCGTGCGCGAGCAGGCGAGCGGCAGTGCCTTCGGAAGACGCTACCGCTCCCTTGATGCGGTGCTTGACACCGGCCAGCGCATCAATGAAAAAGTTCGCGGTGGAGCCGGTGCCGACACCGATGATTTCACCGTCGACCAGGTAGTCGAGGGCGGCGCGGGCAACCGCTTGTTTCAGTTCGTCTTGGGTCATGATCAGAAAGATTGAAAGGTTAAAAAATCGATGGCGCAAGCCGCAAGGTCAGCCCGACATGCCGAACTCGTCGACATCGACTTGCTTCGGATAGACGCACACCAGCACGATGCGCGGGCCGCTCATTTTCTTGACCATCAGGTCGAACTGGTCGAATTCGACGCGCTGGCCCTCGACGGGAATATTGCCGAGCTTGGCCATCACAAGGCCACCGACCGAGTCGACGTCGTCGAGGTCAAGCGCTTCGTTTTCGATGTCGATGGCAAGAATGCGTTCGAGCGTATAGATCGGCAAGCTGCCCTTGCCGATCAGCGTGCCGTCATCGAAGCGATTCCAGTCCTGATCGTTCTGGCGGAATTCATCGCGGATTTCACCGACCAGCGCACCGAGCAGATTGTCCAGCGTCAGGAAACCAACCGGCTTCTGGCCGGGCTGGCCGACTACCGCAAAATGGGGTGCGCCCTGACGGAACAGACGAAATAATTCCAGCGCCGGCATGCGCGGTGACACGTATTGCACCGGGCGAAAAAATTGTTCGAGATTCTCGATCGACTTGCCGTCTTCCTGCCCGAGAAAAAGGTCTTTCAGGTGGATCACGCCAAGTACTTCGCGCTGCTCGGCATCGAAATACGGATACCGGCTAAAGCGGCTGCGGTAGACCACTTTCAAATTGTCAGACAGCGACTGACCTGCATTCAGGGCCGCCATTTCATGCGCCGGACGCATCAGATCACCGACATCGAGTTCGCTGAAATCGAGTGTCTGTGCCAACACCCGCCATTCGTCGGGACTGAACTTATCGCCAGAGTGACTGCCACGCAAAATAATCTTGAGTTCATCGGACGAATACGCGGTGTCATGACCGCCTGCAGTGCCCAGACCAGCCAGTCGCAAGACGCCATTGGCACTCTTGTTGAGTACCCAGATGATCGGATACATACTCCAGTAAAAGCCGTACAACGGCACTGCACACCATAGGCCTACGGCCTCGGGATTGCGGATTGCCATTGACTTCGGTGCCAGCTCGCCGACCACGATGTGCAGGAATGAAATGACCAGGAAGGCGAAGCCGAATGAGACCAGATGGATAAGGCTTTCCGAGGTTACGCCGATGGCGATAAACAGCGGATGCAACAGACTGGCAAAAGCCGGCTCACCAACCCAGCCCAGGCCCAGCGAAGCCAGCGTGATACCGAGCTGGCAGGCCGACAAATAGGAATCGAGCTGGCGGTGCACGGTGGCCAGGATACGGCCGCGCAGGCCCTGAGTTTTAGCGATCTCGCGGATGCGGGTCTCGCGCAGTTTGACCATGCCGAATTCGGCAGCAACGAAAAAACCATTCAAGGCAACCAGAAACAGCGCCAGGAAAATCAGCATGAAGTCTTGCATGGAGGGGTGAAAAGTGGACCAGCCTGTAGTGTAGACGCAAACGTCGCGATCTCGATGACTTTGACAGAGCATCGGTGACGCGAATTGGCAAGGCATTGACGTCGCCGTCGCCATCTGTCGACACAATCGCCACAGCAAAATATTAACTTATAGTAATAATAATTTACTGGAAGTATTCTATTTTTGCAGTCCAATAATTCCACGTCCGTCACCACGACCGCTGGCATCTCCTGCGACTCGTCTCAAATGGGAAAACCAATGAACCTGACTTTAAAAACTCGCCTTGGCGCCGTCATCGGCTTTCTGGCGCTGCTGGCAATTGCCGTTGGGCTGGC
>CAILRJ010000137.1 GCA_903836575.1 uncultured Burkholderiales bacterium | reverse complement strand
ATGGCACAAGTAAAGCCGGGTATTGTCAGGCAGTGCGAGCACCTTGCCGATCGAGCCGAACAGCGTGCGCGCATCTCCACCCGGAAAATCGCAGCGCGCCGTGCCGTAGTCGGGCATGAACAAGGTATCGCCCACAAAGGCCGCGGTGTCAGCGCCATCGGCGATGACGTAGGTCATGCAGGCCGGTGTGTGGCCGGGTGTATGCATCGCGCGCAGTTGCAGCGCCCCGAGTGGCACGTATTCGCCGTCGGCAAACAGGTGATCGAACTGGCTGCCATCGTGCGCCATCGTCGTCCCGGTATTGAACAGCGCGCCAAAGACTTTCTGTACCGCCGTAATGTGTTGACCGATACCGATCTGGCCGCCGAGATGTTCTTTCAGATACGGTGCGGCAGACAGGTGATCGGCATGGACATGGGTTTCCAGTATCCACTGCACCGAGGCACCCAGTTCGCGCACCCGGGCGATCAGCTTGTCGGCGCTGACGGTGCTGGTGTGACCGGACTTGCCATCGTAATCGAGCACACTGTCGATCAGCGCGCACTGGCCCGTCGTGGTGTCGAGCGCCAGATAGCTGACGGTCCAGGTGGCAGGATCGAAGAAGCCTTCGACCCGGAGGGTGGCGGTACGGGTAATCGTATTCATGCTTGGTCTCCTGATGTTTGCGGTGATGTACCGCAATAAGCGTACCAAGCAAAAATCCGCCCGGCGCTCCGGTTAGTCCTTTGATTTCATGCTGATTTTTATTTTATCAACAGTGACTGCCAGACTGACAGACTGCCAATTGGCAGTTTGTCTTGACAGTTACGGCAGTGATGCAACACAGTCTGGCCATGCCTAAAAAAACCGACAACGCCAGTTCGTTACCGCCTGCACCGCAAGTTCAGTCACTCGTTTCGTTCCTCGAACACGAACCCCATCCGATGATCGTGCTCGATCCGGACTACAACATTCTTGCCGCCAATACCGCTTACCAGCGCCAGTTCGGCAGCGGCGGCAAACCCTTCATCGGCCACAAGTGCTATCAGGTCTCGCATCATTACGACGTACCGTGCGACCAGGCCGGCGAACATTGCCCGATGAAAAAAGCGCAGGAATTACGCGGCCCGGACCGTGTGCTGCACATCCATCACACGCCACGCGGCCCCGAACATGTCGATGTCGAATTGCGCCCCATTTTTGACGAACAGGGCATCATCACTGCCTACGTTGAACGGCTGGCCGTCGTGCGCAGCGTGTCGGCGCGGCCCAGTAACGAGGGATTGGTCGGGCGCTCACCGGCGTTCAATGCCGCGCTGTCGGCATTGCAGCGGGTCGCACCATCGATGTTGCCGGTGCTGTTGCTGGGTGAATCCGGTACCGGCAAGGAACTGTTTGCGCGCGCCGTGCATGAAGCCAGCGAGCGCGCCAGCGGTCCGTTCGTGGTCGTCGATTGTTCCGGGTTAACCGAAACCCTGTTCGAGAGCGAACTGTTCGGCCATGAAAAAGGGGCGTTCACCGGCGCCACCGCGCGCAAGCCCGGACTGGTCGAAACCGCGCAAGGCGGCACGTTATTCCTCGACGAAATCGGCGACGTACCGCTGGGCATGCAAGTCAAGTTGTTGCGACTGATCGAATCCGGCACCTACCGCCGCGTCGGCAGCATCGAGACGCTGCATGCGAATTTCCGGCTGGTTGCGGCGACCCACAAGCCACTCGAGTCGATGATGGCGCATGGCGAATTTCGCCAGGACTTGTACTACCGCATCAGTGCGTTCCCCATCGTGCTGCCGCCATTGCGCGAGCGTGTCGAAGACATTGCGTTGCTGGTCAACTCTTTCCTGCAACGCAATGATGCCGGCAAACGCACACTGACTATCGAACCGCAAGCGCTAGCGCAATTACAGCAACGCAACTGGCCCGGCAACATCCGCGAATTGCGCAACGTGCTCGAGCGTGCGCGCCTGTTCGCCGATGATGGCGTGATCCGTGCCGCGAACTTGCCGGCCGTGCCGCAACGGCCGGCCACCTTACCCGTGGCCGGCGCGACGCTGGCCCATGTGCTGGCGACCTTTACGGGGACGCGCAGTGAACTCGCTGCCAGCATGGGAATGAGCGAACGGACCTTGTACCGACGCCTCAAGGAACAGGGACTGGCCTGACAGAAGCCCCTGCATGAACTGCCATTGCCTGCCATCCTGGCAGCTTGGCAGTCTCCTTGTCATCGGCATGGTTTTTTACCATACCGCCAAACCCCTGTTTTAAAACAATAAATTCCCTTTCTGCTCGATGGCACGGAACCTGCGATACCGGTTCCATGACCCCTTCCGACAAACGCCTGCTACGCAACCTCCTCCTCGCCGTGCTGATCAAGCTGGTGGTGCTGGGCGCGTTGTGGTGGCTGTTCATCCGCGACGCCGGCGTCAGTGTGGATGACAACGGCGTCGCGGATCGGCTCATCGGAACAACATCTTCTCAAGGAGCAGGAAAGTGATTTCAGAACAGTTGGTGGACTTGTCGCGGCTTCAATTTGCGGCGACGGCGTTGTACCACTTCTTATTTGTGCCGCTGACGGTGGGCATGGTCTGGTTGCTGGTGATCATGGAAAGTGTCTATGTGATGACGGGTAATGTCATCTGGAAAGACATGACACGTTTCTGGGGCAAGCTATTCGGCATTAACTTTGCACTCGGCGTGACCACCGGCATCACGCTGGAATTCCAGTTCGGCACCAACTGGGCGTACTACTCCCACTACGTCGGTGACATCTTCGGCGCACCGCTGGCGATCGAAGGGATGATGGCTTTCTTCCTCGAATCGACGATGATCGGCCTGTTCTTTTTTGGTTGGTCGCGCTTGAGCCGGCCGCAGCATTTGCTGGTGACGATGCTCATGGCAATCGGCACCAACCTGTCGGCGCTGTGGATTCTGATCGCCAACGGCTGGATGCAAAATCCGGTCGGCTCGGAATTCAGCTATCTGACGATGCGCATGGAGATGGTGGATTTCTGGGCCGTGGTGTTCAACCCGGTCGCCCAGGCCAAGTTCGTACACACGGTATCGGCCGGGTATGTGACCGGCGCGATGTTCGTACTGGCGATCTCGAGCTGGTACTTGCTCAAAAAACGCGATGTCGAATTCGCCAAACGCAGCTTCCGGGTCGCAGCCGCTTTCGGGCTGGCCTCGGTGCTGAGCGTGATCGTGCTCGGTGACGAATCCGGTTACACGGTCGGCGAAGCCCAGCAAACCAAGATGGCAGCCATCGAAGCCATGTGGGAAACCAAACCTGCGCCGGCCGGGCTGACGTTGGTGGCCAGCATCAATGAAGCCGAATCGAAGAACAACTGGGAAATTGAGGTGCCCTGGGTCATGGGTCTGATCGGTACCCGTTCGGTGACCAAACAGATTCCCGGCATCCACGACATCAAGGCAAAAAACCGGCAGCGCATCATCCGCGGCATCGTTGCCGTCAATGCGCTGGAAACCTTGCGCAAGCACCGCAGTGACACCGTTGCGCAGCAAGTGTTCGAGCAGCACAAAGCCGATCTGGGCTTCGGCTTGCTACTGAAAAAATACGTGGTCGATGTCAATCAGGCCACGCCGGCCATCATCGAACGCGCCGTCAACGACACGATGCCGCGCGTGACGCCGATGTTCTGGGCCTTCCGCATCATGGTCGGACT
>CAILRJ010000136.1 GCA_903836575.1 uncultured Burkholderiales bacterium | reverse complement strand
TGCCATCAGGAGTCGCCGGTCTCGACCGTGATTGCCGATGGCATGGCTTGCCGGGTACCCGATGCGGAGTCATTGGCGATCATCCTGCAGCACGTCGATCAGGTGGTGGCCGTGACCGATGACGAAGTGGCAGCCGCCATGCGATTGTTTTTCGTGGCGACCCACAACGTTGCCGAAGGTGCCGGTGCCGCCGCACTCGCCGCTGCGATGCAACTGCGCGATCAACTCGCGGGCAAGCAAGTCGGTCTGCCGCTGTGCGGTGGTAATGTCGACCATGACCAGTTCGCTGCTGTCCTGATGTCCCAACCGGTACCCTGAATGCAATCACTTTTGCCGCTCGCCCTGTTTGCCTTTGTCTCGTCGATCACGCCGGGACCGAACAACATCATGCTGACCTCGTCGGGCATTCGCTTTGGTTTCCTGCGCTCGATTCCGCATATGCTCGGGATTGCGTTCGGCTTCGGCGTGATGCTGGCGCTGTGCGCGATGGGTATCGGCAGCCTGATCCTCGCGGTGCCGGCACTGCACCTCGGCCTGAAAGTGGCCGGTTCCGGTTATCTGGTGTATCTGGCCTGGCAATTGCGCCGCATCGCGTTTCGCAAGGACGAAGGGGAAGACCAGCGTCCAATGCGCTTCCTCGGCGCGGCGCTGTTCCAGTTCGCCAATCCGAAAGCCTGGGTCATGGCCATCACCGGCGTGGCGGCTTTTTTGCCGGAGGTGCAACCGGTGGCGCTGGCCATTGCGCTGTTCTGTCTGGTATTTTGTGCGGTCAATCTGCCGTGCATCGCGGTTTGGGCCGGTGCCGGTTCGGTGCTGCGGCGCTATCTGGCGCAGCCGAAATGGCAGCGCGTGTTTTGCGTTGTAATGGTTGTGCTGACGCTGTATGCGGCAGCGGCGATCTGGATGTGAAAGCGGCTGCCGTATAGAGGCGATAATGCGGTACCAAATTTTTTACTGGCCGGTGGCAGGTGCCGCCGGCAATCCTTTTTCTGGAGACCACCATGTCCGTCTACGACAAACTGAGCGCCCTCAATATCGAACTGCCCGCCACCGCTGCGCCGGCTGCTGCCTATGTGATGGCAGTCCAGACCGGTAACACCGTGTTCCTGTCCGGTCATCTGGCCAAGAAAGAGGGCAAGGTCTGGGTCGGTCAGTTCGGCAAGAACATCACTACCGAAGAAGGCAAACTGGCCGCGCGCGGCATCGCCATCGACCTGCTCGCGACCTTGCAGGCAGCTTGCGGCGGCGACCTCAACCGTGTCACGCGCATCGTCAAGTTGATGAGCCTGGTCAATTCGACCGGCGACTACACCGAGCAGCATCTGGTCACCAACGGCGCGTCGGAACTGATCGGCGAACTGTTTGGCGAGCAGGGCAAGCATGCCCGTTCGGCTTTTGGTGTCGCACAAATCCCGATGGGCGCGTGCGTCGAAATCGAAATGATTGCAGAGATTCGCCCGGCCTGATCGTAGCCGGTGCACGTCGAGCGGCACCTATCCGGCGCCGTTCGTTACTAAGCTAGCCACAAGCCAGCCTGAACCCCTAATTCATTCCGAGACCACCATGCCCATTCCTCAATCGACCCCGATGCCCTGGCAATTTGCCGAACGTGCGACACGGATGCAAGGCTCC
>CAILRJ010000135.1 GCA_903836575.1 uncultured Burkholderiales bacterium | reverse complement strand
TTGTCTTCACACCTGAAGGGCCCGAAGTCTACAACAGTTTATTTCTTTTGCCTAGCTTGTCAGCAAAAAGACTTCATGAAGACAGATTGCGATGATGAAACGCCAGATGGTCGGCAATGAAACTGGCGATGAAGTAGTAACCATGGTCGTAACCGGCATGCCGGCGCAGGATCAGTGGTTGCCCGGCATGACGACATGCCGCCTCGAAAACTTCCGGCAGCAACTGTTGCGCATCAAAGAATTTGTCAGCCAGACCCTGGTCAATCAGGATGCCATTCGGAAATGGCGTCTCCAGGCTTTTGGCCATCAACGTGCTGGCATCGTGCGCATCCCAGGTGGTCCGGTCGTCGCCCAAATACTGTCCGAAGGCTTTTTCACCCCATGGACATTGCGATGGTGCGGCGATTGGTGCGAAGGCTGACACCGAACGAAACACTTCCGGATGACGTAACGCCAGCGTCAGCGCGCCATGCCCGCCCATCGAGTGGCCGAAGATGCCGACCGCATCGGCACGGGCCGGAAACTCCTGCACGATCAATGGCAGTAGTTCGTCGACCAAGTAGGACTCCATCCGGAAATGGCTGGCCCACGGTGCCTCGGTGGCATCCAGATAGAATCCGGCGCCATTGCCGAAGTCCCAGCTGTCGGCCACACCGGCAATGCCGGTATCACGCGGACTGGTGTCCGGTGCGACCAGCATCATGCCGTGCTCGGCGGCGTAACGCTGCGCGCCGGCCTTCATCATGAAGGTCTCTTCGGTACAGGTCAGGCCGGCCAGAAAAAACAGCACCGGCACCGGCCCCTCCTTGGCTTGCGGCGGTTGGTAGACCGAAAATTTCATCGGCAAACCAATCGTCGTCGAGGCGTGCTGGTAAAAACCCTGCACGCCGTCAAAGCAGGCATGTTCGCCCAGGCGTTCCATCAGTACAGCACCACCGAGCGGATCGATTCGCCGGCCTTCATCAGATCGAAACCTTCGTTGATCCGGTCCAGCGGCAAGCGGTGCGTGATCAGGTCATCAATATTGAGTTTGCCGTCCATGTACATGTCGACGATTTTCGGGACATCTGTGCGGCCGCGTGCGCCACCAAAAGCCGAACCCTTCCATTCGCGGCCGGTAACCAGCTGGAACGGACGGGTGCTGATCTCGGCACCGGCGTCAGCCACACCGATGACGATGGCTTGACCCCAGCCCTTGTGGGTGCATTCCAGTGCCTGACGCATGACCTTGGTGTTACCAATGCATTCGAACGAATAATCAGCACCGCCATCGGTCAGTTCGACGATGCGGTCAACCACGTTCTCGACATCTTTCGGATTGATGAAGTCGGTGATGCCGAACTTGCGGGCCATGGCTTCACGCTCCGGGTTCAGGTCGACGCCGATGATCTTGCTGGCGCCGACCATCTTGGCGGCTTGAACCACGTTAAGGCCAATGCCGCCGAGTCCGAATACGACCACGGTGGCACCAAATTCAACCTTGGCGGTAAAGATCACGGCGCCCACGCCCGTGGTGACGCCGCAGCCGATGTAGCAGACCTTGTCGAACGGCGCGTCTTCGCGAATCTTGGCCAAGGCGATTTCCGGTACCACGATGTAGTTCGAAAAGGTCGAGGTGCCCATGTAATGGAACAGTGGCTTGCCGTCGAGCGAGAAGCGGCTGGTGGCATCCGGCATCAGGCCCTGGCCCTGGGTCGAGCGGATCGACTGGCACAGATTGGTTTTTTGCGAGAGGCAAAATTTGCACTGGCGGCATTCCGGCGTGTACAGCGGAATGACGTGATCATCCTTGCGGATCGACTTCACATCCGGGCCGACGTCGACTACGATACCGGCGCCTTCATGGCCAAGAATGGCTGGAAAAAGACCTTCCGGATCGGCGCCCGAAAGCGTGTAGTAATCGGTATGACAAATGCCGGTGGCCTTGAGTTCGACCAGCACTTCACCGGCGCGCGGGCCACCTAATTCAACGTCTTCGATGGTCAGGGGACGGCCGGCTTGCCAGGCTACTGCTGCTTTGGTTTTCATTTGGGGACTCGCTTTTTGTCTGGTCTATCATGGGGAGGTGCTGCTAATTTCGACCTTATTATCAGCGCAAAAGCCGATTGTCTTCATGCCATCTAACTTTCTGATTTTTTTCCATGACCATCACTTCTGCAGTCACTCAGTTATTTCCACCACTAGTTCCATTTCGTACTGGCCGCCTCGTCGTTGATGCACGCCATGAACTGTACTGGGAAGAATGCGGCAATCCGGCCGGCACGCCGGTGCTGTTTCTGCACGGCGGACCGGGTGGTGGCGTGTCGCCGCAGCACCGGCGCTTTTTTGATCCGGCGTTTTATCGCATCGTTCTGTTCGATCAGCGCGGTGCCGGCCAATCGACGCCACTGGGCGAGTACCGCGACAACACGACGCCATTGCTGGTGGCCGATATCGAGCAATTACGCGCAATGCTGGGCATCGAACAATGGCTGGTATTTGGTGGTTCCTGGGGATCGACGCTGGCGCTGGCGTATGGCCAGGCGCATCCGCAAGCCTGCCTTGGTTTTATTTTGCGCGGTATCTTTCTCGGCTCACAGTCCGAGATCGACTGGTTCATCAATGGCATCAAGGGGTTCTATCCGGAGGCGCACCAGCGCTTTGCCGAATTCATCCCGGTGGACGAACGCGACGACCTGATCCACGCCTATGAAAAGCGCCTGTTCAGCGATGATCCGGAATGCTACCTGCCGGCCGCGCGTAGCTGGAATCGCTACGAAAGCAGTTGCGTGTTCCTGCTGCCGCAAGAGGATCAACCGGATTCTGATACGGTCAGCCTTGGCATTGGCCGGCTCGAAGCGCACTACATGCTTAATGCGTGCTTTCTGGCGCCAAACCAACTACTCGACGGTATCGATGCGATACGCCACTTGCCGGCGGTGATCGTCCAGGGCCGCTACGACGTGGTGTGTCCACCGGTGTCGGCGCATCGCTTGCACGCGGCGTGGCCGCAAGCACCGCTGCGGATGATTGCGGACGCCGGCCATGCGGCGCTGGAGCCGGGAACCGCCAGCGCACTGGTGGCGGCGACTGAAGCCTTCCGCTTGCGCGGGCATTTCGACTGATCGACAAATTTACTGCATGGCCTGGTTCGCGTCGGCGATGATGGCCGGACAGGGGGATTTACTGTCGTTGCTTGGGGCGACCATTGCCAGCAAGGCGGCAAACGGATTGAGTAAACCCAGCCCGACGGCTGCTGCGCCGCGTGCGGCCAGCGCACCCATCGCGACGCCGACCTGTGGATTCTTGAAGGTGCCTTTCACGTACAGCGGCGAGCGCAATGAAAATATCCGGAAGCCCTTGGTATGAGGATGCACGTTCAGATCCAGTCGTTCGGTGCCGAGGTTGACGGTGCCGTCGACATTGATCAGCGCATCGGCGGTGTCGAGTGCAAACACGCGTGCATCGAGCACGCCCTTCTTGACGACGAATTCCGCCGCCGCACAATTGATCTTGACAGTGCTGTCGCCAAACATTTTTGCCAGCACGATATTTGCCACGTTCAGGCCGGCCTGCTCCAGCAAGGTGCCGCTCATGACGCCATCGTTGAGCAGCATGCGCACTTCGCCGTCGAGCGTCGCCGCCAGTGCGGCCGGCGTGTTGCCGGTCG
The DNA here is from genome assembly GCA_903836575.1 of uncultured Burkholderiales bacterium. GTDB lineage: Bacteria > Pseudomonadota > Gammaproteobacteria > Burkholderiales > Burkholderiaceae_D > Actimicrobium. Next base: position 7,482 of record CAILRJ010000135.1, on the reverse strand, counting down.
CCTCCAGTGACGCATCGCCATTGACCTGACCGAAGCTGGTCTTCATCGGTTCGAAGCTCGGGAACAGCTGCTTGAGTCGCAGGCCGCGCGCTGAAATGGTGAACTTGCCACGCAGGGGATCAGCGCTGCCGTCGAGTGCGAACTTGCCTGTCAGCGTGCCACCTGCGACACCAAAAGCCAGCGGATCCAGCGTCAGCACGCCGTCATTCATGATCAGGTGCGCCGACACATCATTAACCGGCAAGGCGGCATCGCGAATGATTTGCTTGCCGATGAACCTGACATCGGCATCCATGGCTTTCCAGCGCCCGGTCCGGAAGGGCGTGACCGGAATCGCCCTGCCGGGTGCCAGCTTGACGTCGGCCGAAGGTGCACCGGTCTTGCTGGCGCCCACCAGCGGCGCCAGGTCGGCCAATAGCAAGCGCTCCGAGCGGACTTCACCGGCCAGTTTCGGGCGCGCTCCTGCGGTGCTGTATTCGAGTGTGCCGGCCAGGTCCGAACCACCGACTTTGCCACTGAATTTTTCATAGCGGAACATGCTGTCGGACTTGCGCAGGCGTCCGGTCAAATGACCACGGGTCGAAAATGGCGGGGTGTCCGGCAAGGCCACGCCAGTCAGTTCGTACAAGTGCGCCATGCTGCCTGATGCCAGCTGCAGTTGCAGGTCGAGTGCGGCAAGGTTACCCGGGGCGGTGATGGTGCCATCAATAACGATATGGTTGTCACCCACCCGCAGGTCACTTTGCAATGGAAATGGCCGGCTGGCATCAGTGAGCGACAACACACCGCCGAACTGGCCGCTGCCTTTGACGACAGCCTTGTTGTAGGTGCCGCTGACATCGAACGCAAAACCGTAAACCGGTGCCGGTGCTGCTGCGGCCTTGTCGAGCAAGGCACCAACCTCCACCGCATTGCCGGCAGGGCGGATCGTGGCCACGGTATCGATCTTCCTGACTTGATCGGTGAGGGTGACGGTACCAGTGGCAAATCTGATCTGGTCGAGTGTCAATTTCCAGGCCGATGGCGTATCCGACGGTGGGGTGAAAGTCCAGTTGACGCTGCCGTCGGCGCGCCGCTCCAGATCGATGGATGGATTGACCAGCGCGATCGACGGGATGGTAATTTGCTGGCGCAGCAAGGGTAGTAGGGCAAGGTCGAAATCGATCTGCTCCAGTGCGGCAAAATTCGGCTGGCGCGCCCAGTCGGGATTGGTGATCACCACATCTCTGGCGGTGAAGCGTGGCCACGGCAAGTAATTGCGCCAGCTGGTTTCGCCGGGTGGACGATGCCAACTGACGTCGAGGTGGCCGCGGATGGCAAAGTCGCGTCCGATGGCTTGCGAGACTTTGTCATTGAGCCATGGGCGGCTGCGATCCCAGTCCCACGTCAGCATTAGCGTGAGCAACAATGCGATGACGGCAGTGACGATGGCCGCACCGATGATGGCAATTCTGGCGGGCTTGTTCATGGTGATCATGCGACATTCCTGGGGGGTAAGGTGAAAGCGCGGGTCGACAAATCTCAGTGTGCTGGCGCGACTGTTGCGGACAATTTATTTTTCAAGTTCGATAATGACGGCTTCCAGCATCTTGCGGATATCGGTCTGGACGATGGCATTTCCTACCAGCGGAGGCACAAAAAAATCCGGTTCGATGGCGCCGGTGTAGTCGAGACGGATACCACTGATGCCAGCCTGTTCGGCCGGACTTATCGACCAGCGCGCACTGTAGCGCTTCATGTCGCCCGAGACCAGTGCAACTTCGATGGATGACGGTGGCTTTTCAGTGACGCGCACCTGCAAATGGATCGCGTGATGGAAAATGAAAAATCCGCTTTGGCCGTCTTGTTCCAGCAGCACTTCCGCACCGTTGCGCGACAGGATGCGTGCGTGCAGCAGGTTGGGAACGTAGTCCGGTTGCCGTTCGTAGTCGGTCAGAACTTGCCAGACCCGTTCCGGCGTTGCATGGGCAAAACCGCTGGCCCGGATGTCAAAATAGGCTTGCTCCGAGGTCCGGTTGCGCGTGACGGTGATATCAATGACGGGCGCGGCCTTTGCCGGTGATGTCAGCAAGACCACGGTAGCAATTAGCAGGGAACACAGGGCGGCGATGGTCATCGTGGTCTTACCCGTCGGCATCGGAGCGACAACCTTATCAGAGAAAAGAACTCTTGCTTGCCGTACTGTTGCCAGATAGTGATGAGAGTCGTCGGAGCCGCTCGGCGCGGATGCCTGAAATAGTCTTTTGGGGTAACAGTCTGTTCAGTCTTCCAGACCAATGATCGCCCGATCGTTGATCCGCGCGGCGCGTCTCTTTTTTTGCGATTGGCATGGCAGGATGGCGGTGTATCCTGACCCCTCTTGATCACGCCGACGGCCATGCCAACGGCAATTTATTTCGGGACCACCATGATGAAAAAGCGATTTGCGATCTTTCTGGCCGCGCTGGGTGCTGCACTCGCAGCGTGTACGCCGACCCGCATTCCGGGTCCCCGTACCGACACACTTGGCCAGCCAGCGATACCGCTGGCTGGCAACACGCTGCAGGGTTACAAGGAAATGCTGGCAGAGCATATTTCGAATGCCAATGCCAGCCAGGTGTACGGCGGTCAGCCGCAGGCATTGCTGCGCTCGGTAATCGTGATCAAGTTCACCGTCGATGCCAGCGGCAAGCTGCTACACAGCAGCATTACTCGTAGCAACGATGACAGCGCAACCGAAGCCACGGCACTGGCGAGTTTGCGCGGCAGCGCACCGTTCCCGCGTCCGGCGCTGCAATTGCTCAAGCATGGTCGGCTCGAATTGTCAGAGACCTGGTTGTTCAATACTGATGGCCGTTTCCAGATACGGAGCATCGCCCAGCCACAAATGAGTCAATAGCAGCGGCAAGTACATGCGTCGGCTGTGTGCGCCAGAACATGCAGCCGTCCTTGCGCAAGACGGTAGAATCCGATTTTACGTAGCGGTTGCCCCGGTGAGTGGGCGGCCTGCCAGATGAACCAGATTCAGGAGCACCATGTCTGCCACCCCACGTGTTGAAACAGGTCGTCCGGCCAAACTGTATTTTTATGCGGACCGGCATACCGCAGAGCGTGCCTTGCAGGCCGGCGAGTTTCGCTTGCGTCCCAACGGCCAGTCCGATCCTGCGCCCGGGGCTTTGCCGGCCAGTCAAATCCTGCCTTTTGGCGCGACCAAGACGATGGCAACGGTCGGATTTCTGACACTGAGCCTGTCTACCGCGCTGAGCGAAAAACTGACCCGCAAGGACACGGCAGGACTGTGCTGTGTTGTCATTCACAACACCGAAGAATTCGGCGAGCGCGTGCATCGCGCCGTGCACAAGGCGCTGCCGCAATGGGCCGGCATCGATGCGGCGGTGGCGTATGGCGTTCCCAGCGCGTTGGGTGCGGCTTTTACCCGGGGACGTCATTTGTCGGGCCAAAAAGAATGGCTGTTTGCCTGGCGCCCGATGCAGCCGGCGTTGTCGCTGAACCCGATCATTATCCAGATCGGCAGCATTGCCTCCCTAGCCGAATTACGCGAACCTGACCAGGAAAGATCCTCATGAAAATTCTCGATGTTGATGTCGCCGTGATTGGCGCCGGCAGTGCCGGCCTGACCGCCTATCGCGCTGCCAGATCCCATGGCGGCAAAGTACTCCTGATCGAACGTGGCCCAAACGGCACCACTTGCGCGCGGGTTGGCTGCATGCCGAGCAAATTGCTCATTGCGGCTGCCGAAGCGGCCTATCACGCCGCTGATGCCGCTGGTTTTGGCGTGCATGCCGGTCCGGTACGTATCGACGGTAAGGCGGTCATGGCGCGGGTGCGGGCTGAACGCGACCGCTTTGTCGGGTTCGTGCTGGAAGGTGTCGAAGCAATCGATCCGCTGGACCGCCTCACCGGCAGCGTTCGTTTTCTCGGTCCGCGGCAATTGCAAGTCGACGAGCACACGGTTGTCAACGCCGCGCGTATCGTCATCGCGACCGGCTCAAGCCCCCGCATGCCGAAGGAGTTGCAGCCGCTGGGCGACCGCCTGATCGATAACGAGCAGGTTTTTAATTGGACCAGCCTGCCTGAATCGGTCGCGGTACTGGGCGCCGGCGTGCTCGGACTCGAACTGGGCCAGGCGCTGCATCGACTTGGCGTGCGGGTGACGCTGTTCGGACGCGGCGACAAGATTGGTCCGTTGAGTGATCCGGAAGTCATTCACAGTGCACTGGACTGCATCGGTGGCGAGCTCGACCTGAGGCTCGGTAACCAGCGCTTTGATGCGCAGCGGGACAATGATGGCGTGCTGGTGCAATCGGCGGGTGCAGATGGTGTTGTGCGCAGCGAGCATTTCTCGCTGGTGCTGTCAGCAGCCGGGCGGGTGCCCAATTTGGCTGGATTGGAACTGAAGCACGCGGGTCTGGAATGTGACAAACGCGGGATACCGCATTTCGATCGCACCACCATGCAATGCGGTAGCAGCACAATATTCATTGCCGGCGATGTGGATGCCGAGATGCCGTTGTTGCATGAAGCTGTTGATCAGGGACGCATTGCCGGCAATAACGCCGGTGGCTTCCCGGAGGTCCAAGCCGGGCTGCGCCGCACGCCGCTGAGCGTGGTATTTTGCGATCCGCAAATCGCGCTGGTCGGGCAACGCTTTGGCGACCTTGCACCGCGCGGCTATGCGACAGGCAGTGCGTCATTTGTCGATCAGGGTCGCAGCCGTGTGATGCGTCAGAACCGGGGTGTGCTGCGCTTGTATGCCGAGCTCGGCAGCGGCCGGTTTCTGGGCGCCGAAATGGTGGGTCCGCGGGCCGAACACCTGGCCCATTTGCTGGCATGGGCTTGCCAGAATCAGATGACCGTGACGCAGATGCTGGAGATGCCGTTCTATCATCCGGTGGTCGAAGAAGGCGTGCGTACGGCGCTGCGCCATCTGCAAGAGGCGCTTAAACAGGACATCCCCGAGATCGAACATTGTGCTGATTGCACGCCGGGTATGTAATTTGCCCGGGCTCAAATTGTGGCAAGTGATCAGGGCCATGATGGAGTCGTCATCCGTACGCTATCTGCCAGTTAAGCGAGTTAGCGTACTGTACTGCCTGCGGTTCCGGGTTATTGTGTGGCCCACTACAAACTGTGTACCCTGCAGAGACGTTATTTTTACCTACAAGGAGTTTCATCATGCTGACATCCCACCTCAAAACTGGCCGTACCGATATGAAGACCCTGGTTCAGGACGCTCAAGACCTGTTTCGTGAAGCGACTTCCGCCACCGGTGTAAAAGCCGAGGAATTGCGCGGCAGAGGCATGGAATTACTTGAAACCGCAAAGGTCCGGGCGCACGACGCCCAGATAGCCGCAGTCGAGACCGGCAAGGAAATCGCCACAACCGCCGACGATTATGTGCATGAGAATCCATGGCGTGCTGTCGCCGTATCCGCGACGGTTGGTCTGCTGGTTGGCTTGCTTATTGCGCGCAAGTAAGCCGGTTCTTCGCACCACATGGAAAACAAATCTTCTGGCGCTGCCAACCCGACCCCGGGCTTGATCGTCGGCATGGCGGGCATGGCACGGAACTTTTTTGCGCTGATGGTCAATCGCATCGAGCTGGCATCGGTCGAGCTTGCCGAGGTGCGAACAAACCTGCTCAAGCTGATCCTGGTAGCCGCCGCTGGCGTGATCGCATCCTGCTTCGCGCTGGCTTTCTGGACAGGTTTGCTGGTGTTTCTGAGCTGGGATGCTCTGGGCTGGAAAATTTTGCTAATTGTTGCTGTTGCTTTTACAGCCATTGCCGTCGGTATCTTGTTCTATGCGAAATCGATGCTCAGGCATGGCAGCTTGTCGATGCCTGCCACACTGGCAGAATTGCGTAATGACCGCGATGCATTGCTGTAACTACGGGAGCCCAGATGAACGATGAATTGCCTATCCCTTCCAAGGTACTCACCGTGGCACAGCGCAAGGAAAAGCTGATTCGCGAGGGTGCCAATTTTCGTGCCGGAATGCGCAGTTCGATCGAACTGGTCGGCAATAACCTGCAGACCGATACGCTGGCACGCAGCATCATCACGCAAGTAACCGGTACGGTCTACGCCACTGCCGGGAGCCTGTTGCGCGTCAAGGCTGCGAATTTGCAAACGCTGTTGCCCATAGTTGTCAGCGGCGTTTCATTTGTGCTGAAAGCGCGCTTGCTGCTTCCGTTGTTACGCGCTACTGCGGTCATCGGCGTAGTTGGTGCGGGTGCGTATTTTCTGGCACGTCGGAATCGTCGGACTGGCGACGACGATAGCGTGTAGCAAGCCAATCACCCAAAAAAAATGCCGACAGATGTCGGCATTTTTTTGGTCAGGATAGGTTATTTGGCAGCTGCAATCATGTAATCAACAGCGGCCTTGACTTCGTCATCACTGGCAGACGAACCGCCTTTGGCGGGCATCATGCCGGCCTTACCCTGATAGCCCTTGATGGCATGCTCATGCAGTGTGGCCGGACCCTGCTTGATGCGCTCAGCCCAGGCCAGCTTGTCGCCGAACTTCGGTGCACCGGCGATCCCGGCGGTATGACAAGCCATACAGACACTGTCGTAGAGTTTTTTGCCGGCATCGGCAGCCAGCTTGACGGGTTCTGCCGGGGCGGCCGATGCGGCGGCAGGCGCGGCCATCGCTGCAGGTGCGGGCGCAGGGGCGGCGGCATCGGCAGCCGGCGTTGCTGCGGGAGCTGCGGCAGGAGCGTCCGGTTCCTTGAACTTGGCACCAGCCTGATTTGCCATGTAAGCGACGGCACGGGCGACTTCAATATTATCGAGGTCGGGGTTGCCGCCTTTGGCAGGCATTCCGCGAATGCCATTAACTGCGTGCAACACCAGCGTGTCGTAACCTTGAGCAATACGTGCTGACCAGGCGGCAGTGTCACCGAATTTAGGGGAGCCAGCCACGCCAGCGGCATGACAAGCCATACAGGCTGCCTTGTAGACGGTTTCGCCGCTTTGCAGCACCTTGATAGCGTTCACATCCTTGAAGGTAAAGCCTTCATCGGCCACGGGTTTGATCCGTGCTGAGATCGCTTGTGGTGTCAATGCTTCGGAGCCGTCACCGACCTTGTCGGCATTAGAAACATATTGCACCAGCAAAACGATACCAATAATCGGAACAATAAAGCCGGCAACGACGGCAGCAATCAGTTGTTTCGGAGTTTTGATGCCGCTTGAATGGTCGTCGTGTGAATCGCTCATGTTTCCCTCAATACAAATTTCGAAGCCGGTGGACGGTCTGGCGCACGGTCTGCTGCGCTAGACTTCGCAAAGGTCTGGATTATAGATGAGTTGGTATGCGTTTGGAACGGACAACGCTCCTATCCATGGACGGACGCGGCGAAAAACGGTATCCTTCGCCATTCTTGAAGGTTCATCATATGCGGCTGTAGCTCAGTGGATAGAGTATTGGCCTCCGAAGCCAAGGGTCGCTGGTCCGATTCCAGCCAGCCGCACCA
>CAILRJ010000134.1 GCA_903836575.1 uncultured Burkholderiales bacterium | reverse complement strand
GTTTTGCATGTTGTGATCTCCAGATTATTTTTATGGGGGTGCTGTTGTCCCTGTCGATGAATCGAACAGTCGTCCTATTATTCTCTGCGATTCGTACTCGCTGGTAGTAGCGGGGTACTACTTTTTTGGCGGAATAATTTTAAGCGTCGCGGTGTATTCGCCCGGGAATGACGACCTTGCAGTGATCGGCCGGCATTCGTTGGGTGAGCACGATATTTGTGCCGACCTTTGATGTTGATGTTGATGTTGATGTTGATGTTGATGTTGATGTTGATGTTGATGTTGATGTTGATGTTGAACTTGACGTGCCCCGCATTGAAGCCGCTTTTGGGAACCCGAAGGGCAGCCGCTTCGCGGTCGCCTTTTCCTTGGTTACTTCTTTTTGGCGAAGCAAAAAGAAGGGACCGCATGCCGGTCCGGCTGCCGGGCCGCCCCCGGCTTGGTCGTGTCGGAGCACATACAAAATCATCAACCCCAGCACGGAATTTGGATGGCAAGCGCTCCGAATCCGCAAGCAGGGTCAGTGTAATTTTCGCGATAAAGCCGCGAAAAAAACACTGACCCTGGTTGCTGTCGATGGGGTTTGCGACTGTACGGAAAAACGAACCGGAGCCGCCACGGCTTGATCGTGTCGGAGCAGAAAAAGAATCATCAACCCCGGCACGGAAATTGGAGGGCAAGCGCTCCGAATCCGCAAGCAGGGTCAGTGTAATTTCGCGATAAAGCCCGCGAAAAAACACTGATCCTGGTTGCTGCCGATGGGGTTTGCGACCGTAGGGAAAAAGGAACCGGAGCCGCCTCGGCTGGGGCATGGCAACCCCGCATCGACCCTGCGCTCAGCCGCCAGCGACCTTCCGCAATATCGTGCCGGCGACCATCGGCACTACTGCTGCGGCCTTGCTGTCAGGCTTCCCCTGCAGGATGGCCTCCTTCTCATCCTGTCCGGCGACGTTCGACAGGTAGCGCATGCAGCTGACCCGCAGGAACGAGCAAAAATTGCTGACTTTGCCTTGTTGACGGATCACCTCATCGTAGAGCTGGCAAATCAGCTGGTTGGTCGTCAGCCCATCTTTGAGCGCGATCTTTGCCAGCACATCCCAGCTCATGTTTTCCAGCCGGATGCTGGTGACGACGCCATGAATACGGATCGAACGGGTCCGCAATTCATAGTGGATCGGGTCGGCCTTGACGTAGATTTCACACATGCTTGTCTCCTGATTTTTATGGTTGTTACTTGTCTAGCTTAAAGCTGTCGAGCTCACAGCTCCTTGCGCTTCATCGCGCCGGCAATGAAGCCGGCCTGGCGGATCGCCAGCGCGACGATGGTCAGGGTCGGATTTTCGCTGGCACCGCTGGTGAACTGGCTGCCATCGGAGATGAACAGGTTCTTGATGTCGTGCGACTGGCCCCACTTGTTGACGACGCCGTCGCGGGCACGTGCGCTCATCCGGTTGGTGCCCATGTTGTGGGTCGATGGATAAGGCGGCGTGTAGATCACCCGCTTCGCACCTACCGATTGGTACAACGCACTACCCTGACCGAAAGCATGTTTGCGCATCGCGATATCGTTAGCATGGTCGCTGAACTGGACGTTCGGGATCGGCAAGCCGAACTGGTCTTTTTCGGTCGCATGCAAGGTCACGCCGTTCGATTCTTGCGCCATGTCCTCACCGACCAGCCACATGCCGGCCATGTTGTCGTAGGCATCCATCGCCGAGGAAAAATCCCGGCCCCAGCTGCCCGGGTCCATGAAAGCGGCCATGAACGGCACGCCCAGGGACACCGTTTCCATTTCATAGCCGCCGACAAAACCGCGCTTGGTATCGTGCCGTGCTTCATCGCGCACGATGCCGGCCATCGTCGTGCCGCGGTACATATGGACCGGTTGCTCGAAGGTCGCGTAGACCGAGCCGGTCATGTGGCGCATGTAATTTTTGCCGACCTGACCGGAGCTGTTGGCCAGTCCGTTCGGGAACTGTACCGAGGCCGAATTGAGCAGCAGGCGCGGCGATTCGATCGAGTTGCCGGCCACGCAGACCACGCGCGCTTTCTGAAAACTGCGGTTGCCTTTGGCATCGCTATACAGCACGCCGGTGACCAGGCCGGCGGTGTTGTGTTCGATCTTCAGTACTTGCGCATCGGCGCGAATTTCGAGGTGGCCGGTCTGTTCGCCCTTGGGGATTTCAGTATAGAGCGTCGACCATTTCGCGCCGGATTTGCAGCCCTGAAAACAGAAGCCGATCTGCTGGCAGGAGCCGCGACCATCACGCGGTTGCGAGTTGATCGCCATGTTGCCGCTGTGGTAATCCTTGTAGCCCATCTTTTTGGCACCGGCAGCCAGCACCTTGTAATTGTTATTGCCGGGCAGCCGGGGAATGCCGTTGGTGCCGCCGACGCCCATCTTGTCCTCGGCCCTGGCATAGTACGGTTCCAGTTCGGCCAGCGTGATCGGCCAGTCCAGCAAGTTGGCACCGGCCAATGCGCCGTAGTGGGTGCGGGTCTTGAACTCATGCTCCTGAAAGCGCAGCGAGGCACCGGCCCAATGGACGGTCGAGCCGCCGACCGCCTTGACGATCCAGGTCGGCAGATTCGGGAAGTCTTTGGCGATGCGCCAGGTGCCCGATGTCGTGCGTTTATCCAGCCACGAAATTTTGTCAAACATCGGCCATTCATCGTTTTCAAAGTCGGTGATTTCATGTCGCTTGCCGGCTTCGAGCACGACCACATTGATACCTTTTTGGGCCAGTTCATTGCCCAGCGTGCCACCACCGGCACCTGATCCAACGATCACGACAACCTCTTCGTTCAAAGCAAATTTTGCAGCCACGTCTGTCTCCTTGTTTTTTTATAGGGTCCGTGCTGATGCATTAATACGTTGCGGCGTTACAGGTTCTCCATCCAGGTCTGGTCATTGAAGCCACGCTTGATGTAACCGCCGAGTGCGGCCGAGGGACCCTGATAGCCGAGCTTGCCCCAGACCGCGGGCTGGTTGTACAGACTGACCACGAGGTCGCCGCGCAGTTTGAGGAAGAACGGCGTGCTCGCCATGGAGGTCAGGATCGCCACGCGTGCCGCTTCGTCGGGGATGTCGGCATAGGGTCGCGTGCTGGCCTTGTCGGCCGCGGCAACGCCGTCGACCAGCAG
>CAILRJ010000133.1 GCA_903836575.1 uncultured Burkholderiales bacterium | reverse complement strand
GGTCAGTTCGGTGATGCGCACCCCGGCGCGCGCACGGTCCTTTTCGGCTTCGGTGTCAGCGCTGGCGCGCTGTTCACTGATGGCTTCATTGGTCGCGGTGTTACTGGCCTCGCTGGCTGCTTGGTCGCGCGCACGGGTTTCGGCACGCAGCCGGTTCTCGGCAATCACGCTGGCAGCCGTCTCGGCTTCGACCCGGCTAATGGCTTCCCGGATCGCGCGCAGGTCAAGGCCGGTGCCGGCCAGTTCCGGATTCTGCAGGGTCAGATCGTCGCTCACCGGATGATCATCATGCCGGGTGTAGCCACGCTGAGAGGGGTTCTTGTCCATTGCCTGCTTGCTTTCCATGTCTTCTCCGGTGTTGATCACGGGGTCGTCGAGGATGCCAGTATTGTCGCTTCAGGGGCGATTCGAGCAGTCGAGCAGAGGGTGAAAAGCTGGCCTGTTCGCACTATTGTCGGTCGCTGGCATGAGAGTCGATTGTGTGCAAACAAGTTGCTCTTCATGTCTGAGCTGGAGGAACCTGGCGTTGCGGTCGCTGGTGTGCAAACGCTTCGAAACCGGTCACGGGAAGAGGCCGGCTGAACAGGTAACCCTGATAGGCATGACAGCCGGCACCAGCCAGGAAGCTGCGCTGTTCGTCGGTTTCGACACCTTCGGCAATGACGTTCAGACCCAGCGTCCTGGCCAGCGCGATGATGGTTGTTGCGATGGCTGCGTCGTTGGGGTCGGTCAGGACATCGCGTACGAACGACTGGTCGATCTTGAGCTGATCGAGTGGCAGCAATTTCAGATAAGACAGCGATGAAAAGCCGGTGCCGAAATCGTCCAGCGAAAAGTTGATGCCGAGCTCCTTGAGGGCGCGCATTTTTTCAATGATCTGGTGCAGATTGGCCGCCAGCAGGCTTTCGGTCAGCTCCAGCTTGAGCCGCTGTGGCCGCGCACCGGTCCGTGCCAGCACGTCGATGACCTGTTCGACAAAATCGCTTTGCTGAAATTGCCGGGCACTGACATTGACCGCAATGGTCAGCGTTTCCATGTCGGGTACCCCGGCCCAGCAAGCCAGCTGGCGGCAGGCAGTTTCCATGACCCAGGTGCCCAGCGGCAGGATCAATCCGGTATCTTCGGCCAGGGGAATGAATTCGAGTGGCGAGACCATCCCGCGTTGCGGATGCAACCAGCGCACCAGCACTTCAGCACCGCTGAGCTGGTCACCCTCAGCGATTTGCGCCTGGTAGTGCAGCACGAATTGCTGCTGTTCGATGGCCTCGCGCAAGTCGCGTTCCAGTACGGCACGCGCCATCACGGCAGCCTCCATCGCCGGATCAAAAAAGCATACCGCGTTACGGCCTTCTGCCTTGGCCTTGTACATCGCCAGGTCGGCTTGCTTCATCAGGACGTCGGTCGACACCAGATGACCGCTCGACAGCGTGACACCGACGCTGGCGGTGCTGCGATGGGCCACACCATTGAGCTGATACGGATGATCGAGCGCGGACAGGATCTGCTGACCGGTACGCTCGACCTGCGCCATGGCAGCCGGCTTGTTGTTGCCCAGTCCTGCCAGCAGCACGACGAATTCATCGCCGCCGAGACGGGACACGCTATCGCCGGTGCCGATACAGCTGACCAGTCGCCGGGCAACCTGCATCAGCAATGCGTCACCCATGTCATGGCCGAGCGTATCGTTGATCGTCTTGAAGTAATCAAGGTCGATCAGCAGCAAGGCGACATGGTTGCCATTTTTGACGCTGGACGCCATGACCTCCCGCAAGCGCTCTTGCAACCTGGTCCGGTTTGGCAAACCGGTCAGCGGGTCGTAAAACGCCAGCTCGTTGATCTTGTTTTCGGCCAGCTTGCGCTCGGTGATGTCGTACTGCGAGCCGACATAATTGATCAGCACACCGTCGTCGTCCAGGACCGCCGAAATGGTCAGCCATTTCTGGAAGGCGCTGCCGTTGGCATGGGTTTGCCAGATTTCTCCTTGCCACAGGCCGCTGTGATCCACACTGCGCCACATCGACGAATAGAACCCGGCATCATGGCGCTCCGAAATCAGGCAGTCGAGCCCATGGCCCACCAGGTCGTCGCTCTGATGACCGGTATTGCTGATGAAGGCCCGGTTGACCTGCAGGATCACCTTGCTGGCATCGGTGATGAGCATGGCTTCCTGCGAATCGAAAGCGGTGGCGGCGATGCGCAGTGACTGTTCGGTGCGCTTGCGTTCGGCAATGTCATGGCGGCGGCTGGTACGCAATTGCCAGCTCATGCTCCACAGGAGCAATGTGAACAGCAGTAGCAGGACAGAGCCGCCGGCGGCACCACGCAAATAGTCATGCTTGATGCGCACAAAGTCTTCCAGTTGTTCATGGTCCGCCAAGCCGGCGATGACGATCAGCGGAAAATCCACCAGCTTGCGCGCGATGACGTGGCGCGCAATGCCATCATTGCTTCTCGAAGCGAGGACGGCACTGTCAAATGCGGTTGCACCGGCTGTCAGGAATGTCCGATCGACGGGCTCGCCATCCGACAGCAGGTCGCCGCTGCGGCGCACCCGGAAGCGGCCGTCGTCACCGACGATGCCGAGCAAACCTTGCTGGCCGAACTTGCTTTCTTCGTAGCCGCTCACGAAGTGATCGGTGGCGACCGAGAGCATGACGATGCCGGCGAAGTTGCCATTGGCGCTGACTAGGCGGCGACTAAACAGCAGGCTGGCCTCGCCGCTGACAGGGTCATGCCGGGGCAGGCTGATCGAGAGCTGGCTGGTGGCGCGGGTGATCCTGAATTGCGGATCGTCGCTGATGTTTGCTGGTGATGCCGGGCGGGTGTCTGCCACCACCTTGCCATCCTGATCGGTGATGCGGATCACGAACAGCAGGTCCGACGGCAGCAGTGCCTTGGCTTTCAGTTCCTGCAGTACCGTGTGTTGACCGTTGAGTTCGTAGGCGTACTTGACCAGATTCAGGGTCTGGTCAATATCGCGCAAGGCACGGTATACCTGTGCTTCGTACGTGGTGACCAGCTCGCGGCTGAGCACTGAAATTGCCTGTTCGGCATTGCCGCGTTCGATGCTAATAAAGTGCAGCGTCGCCATCCAGAGCAACGCCAGGAAGCAGATGGAAAACGCCGGGAACAGCATCGTCGATTCGGGCACCGTGTAGAGCCACGCGCGCAGTCGCGAAGCCGGACCTGACCTGGCCGCGATAAACGGCGCGGGCAGACCGCGTCGCCAGAATGTGCTCATGGCGATAACACGGCCCGGACGCTGGCATCGATCATTTTGGGATCGAGGTAACCGATGGCGTGTGGATTCTCGGCGATCATTTTTTTCAGATCACGGCTACTGTTGGCTTCTTTTGGCGGCTGGCCGCGGCCGGTAAAAATCAGCTTCGACCAGTGCGTCCTGATCTGTGCCGGCGACTTCGTGGCATAGCTGGCGTAGAACTCATCACGCAGCGGGGTGCCGACGGCCATATCGATCGGTATCAACGGTTCGCCCAGAACCAGCATGCTGGCATTGCCGAGGAACAGATTGGCGATCTGGTTTTTGCTCAGTTCGATCAATGGACTTTTGGCTGAGACAATGGCGACGACATCGGCCATGGCGGTGCTACAGGACAGGCCCAGCGCAAACCCGGTGGCAAGCATTTTCAAGCAACAGATATTGCGGGCGGCGATCTTCATCAAAATACAAAATCGACTGTCAGGCTCAGGACATTGAAGCTGGCACCTGGTTGATAGCCTGCGGCGATGTTGGTCAGTCCGGCTGATGAACCGTTCGTTGGCCGGGTATGGTCAAGCTGCAGTTTGAGCGCGACATCGCTGCGCACATCCCAGCGCGTGCCCAATGAAACGGTCGACGCAGTGGTCGGTCTGAGCAATCTGTTGAGCACGCCGTTGAGGGCGCCCGCACTGCCTGCCGCATACGCGGGCAGTTGCGCCGGATTGAGTCCAGGGTCGTTCACCGGACTGCTTTTTTTCGAGGTCGAGTAGGTCAGATACGGTGTCCATGTTCCGAGCCGATAGCCGCCGCTGGCATACCAGGCGGTCTGGTTGCCGATCACCGACGAGAATTTTCCGCTACCCCATTCGCTCATCAGGAACCAGTCGCCCGGATCGTAGCTGGCACCCAGCGACAGGAAAGAAATACGCTGGTGGTCAAAACTATACTTGTCCGCAATGGCGGTGCCGGCCGGGCCGAATTGGCGGTACAGGTCGAAGAAGGCATTGCTGTCGGGAACAGTGATCCTGCCGCGCTGGTACGACATGCGAAAGGTGGCTGGCCCGCTGCTGAAGGTATTGAACAGACCGGCGATATTCTGCACCCTGCTTGGTGACGCCAGCCCGGGACTGCGCAGCACGTCGCTGCCGTAGCTCAGTTGCAGCGTGTTGGTGGCCTCGCCAATATAAGTGCGATAACTCGCATCGATGCCGTCATTGGCCGTCATCGGAATCATGCGGCTATACAGTTCGACCGGTGGCCTTACCCATGGCATGGCATAGCCGACATTGCGATAGTCGCCGACGAGGAAGGTTGGCAAGGCGATGCGGCCGAGCCGGACCGAGAAATCGGGCGTGATGGCGTATTTGATGTTGGCCCACTCGACGCTAGGCCGGTAGCTGTTGTCATACTGCTGCTGCGACAGTACTTGAAACACGGCCGACAGGCCGGGCGTGATGGTCGCTGCAATTTGCAGGCCGAGCCGGGTATCGAGGTCCGGGCTCCAGGTGTGGGTGGCGCCGGTGCCGTTGGGTTTGGTCGATGGACTATTGGTGTAATCAGCCTGATGTTCGCTCGAGCGGGCCATGCCGATGGTGCCAAAGCCGCTAACCAGAAAGGACGGCATCGTGCTGGTTCCGGCCTCGTCGGCGCGCGCCGGGGAGGCAACGAGCAACAGGGCGGACAGCGCGATCAATGTCAGGCGTGTCGGGGAAATACTGGCGTTCCGGCTTGACATGGGTGTCGTTCTTTACAATTCAAAAAAATGAAGCATGGTGCGACAGCAGCCTGTTTTTTGTAAAAAAAAATAGGCAGATACACTTACCAACGGTGAATATATGAGGGCTTCCGGAACATAACAGGTTATTTGCGTACGCAACACTACTACTTGGTATGTATTTTTTAATCACCGGTGTGGTTTTTGAAAAATTCCAGTCTGCAATGCATTTCACGACAAACCGCCCTGCATGAGTTCATGCCGTTTAAGTTGTTGGTGATGTCATTAGTTGTCTTTACACTCGCTGCTCTGCAACACCATTCGCCATCGAACACAAGGAAATCCATGCATGCATTACCTGTAATAAAACTGACTGGCCTGATGGCCGCATTGCTGTTTTCCGGGCTGGCATTGCAGGCCAATGCGGCTGATCTGCTGACCACCGTGCAAGCACGCGGCACGTTGAAAGTAGGCGTCGAAGGTACCTACCCGCCTTTTAATTTCAGGGATATCAAAACCCGCGCACTGAGTGGTTTTGAAATCGACGTGGCCCGCTTGCTGGCCAAACAAATGGGTCTCAAACCCGAGTTCACCACCATCGAATGGAGCGGCATACTGGCCGGGCTTTCCGCCGGCAAGTACGACATCATCCTCAATCAGGTCGGCATCACGCCGCAGCGCGAAGCCAGCTTTGATTTTTCCGAGCCTTATACCCGCTCAAGCGCGCAACTGATCGTGCGCAAGAACGAGCAGCGGCAGTTTGCCAGCCTCGATGATCTGAAGGGCAAGAAGCTGGGCGTCGGGCAGGGTACCAATTACGAAGAGCGCGCCAGGGCGGTGGCCGGGGTCGAGGTCAAAAGCTATCCGGGTGCACCGGAGTATTTGCAGGATCTGGCAGCCGGTCGCGTCGATGCGGCGCTGAACGACAGCCTGATGGTGTCGTACTTGCTGAAGGCCTCGCCGTTACCGATCAAGGCTGGCGCACCGATCGGCGAAGTGGCGCAAATGGGTATTCCATTCGTCAAGGGCAATCCGCAATTCAAGGCGGCACTCAATGCAGCGCTGGCTGCCATCATCGCTGATGGCAGCTTTGCCAGGGTCTCGATGCAATGGTTTGGCATTGATGTGAGCAAGGCGCCCGCCACCAAATAATCGGACAATAAGTCGGGCTTACCCCTCGATCGGCGTCACCGTCACGGCAACCCGGAGTTCCTGCCCGCCACCACCGAGCACGATGCCGCGCATCGGCGTGACATCGCTGAAATCCCGACCCCATCCGACCGTGATGTGCTCATGCTGGACCAGACACCGGTTGGTCGGATCGAAGTCGATCCAGCCCAGTCCTTCGCTGTACACCGAGGCCCATGCATGCGAGGCGTCGGCACCGACCAGACGTGGTTGACCCTCTGGCGGCATGGTCAGAATGTAGCCGCTGACATAGCGGCACGACAAACCCAGCGAGCGCAGGCAACCAATCATGACGTGGGCAAAATCCTGGCACACGCCATGTCGCCCGCGCAGGACATCGATCAGTGGTGTTGCGATCGTGGTCGCTTCCGGATCGTATTTGAAGTCGCTGTGGATGCGTTCGGTCAACTCCATGCAGGCTTCCAGCAAGGGGCGGCCGGGAGTGAAGCTCGGGCGGGCATAGTCGGCAAGCTCGTCACCGCAGGCAATATGCGGCGAGTTGAACAGGAATTCATACGGGTCCAGCGTGGTGGCATTGAGCGTAGTGCGCAGGCGCGCACGCTGATCTTCCCAGCTTGGTGAGTTAATCAGCTGCGAGCGGTCCGGTCGCGGCTGCACTGTCACCACTGAATCGGACACCACGGTCAGTTCCGGATGGGGTGCCGATAACGTCAGCAAGCGCGTTGCGTTGCCAAAATAATCGACCCGGTTGGACCAGTCCTGCGGTTTCGGGGTGATGCTCAGCTCGTGCGATTCGGTGGTCTGGTAGGCGAACGAGCGTGGCGTCATGTGCAGGAATTGCTGTGACAACGTGACCGCGCGATGGTAGGTAGTGACGGTTTCATGCAGGACGTGATAGCGGATACTCATGGTGCAAATGTGCCTCGGTTGACTTCGCCTGTGTAACTGAAAAATTGCAGGCCGATCTGATCGGATAGCGCGATGCTGGCCACATTGAGCTTGGCCAGCAGTGCCAGTAACGGCTCGCTGCCGAAGCGCAGGTCGCGGTCGGTTTGAATTGCCTCCAATTCGACCAGCAGGGGCAGGAACAGTTCGGCACCGCAGGGACCGTGGCTGGCGGCCAGCTTGTCAAGATAGTTGATCAGGCCTTGCAGCTGGAACATGACCGAACGCGGATTGCTTTCGTCGAGTATCAGCAGGTCCAGCAACGGCAGGATTTCAGGCTGGGCCACATAACGCGAGCGGTAAGTGACGATGCTGTCGGCGACTTCCAGCAACCAGTCGAGGCTGCTGTCGGGCGGCATGTTGATGCCGTGCTGGAGCACCGTGCTCAGGAATTGCAGACGTTCGAGGCGACGGCCGATCGTCATGAAGCGCCAGCCGTTATCACGTGTCATGCCGTCGAGCGCAAAACCCGACAACGTCATCAGCGCGATGGTGGCACTGTCAAGCCGGGCGATGGCGCCGGCCAGGCTGAGTGGCTGGCCGAGACCGCTGTTTTGCTGCACCACCTGATTGAGGGTGCGCCAGTTGTCCAGCGAAAGCCGTTCGCGCAGATGACCGGCAACCCGGTACAGCTGCTGAAAATTATTGGTCAGGCCGGCACCGCTGCGGGTCACCAGTGACTGCAGCAATTCGGTTTCGATGTCGGCATCTTCTTGCAGGTCATCATTGAGCAGGCCGAAATACTGGCACAGGTCCTGTACCGTTTGCCACTCGCCACCGCGGTATTCGGGCGAGACGCTGAGCAGGAAGTCGAGTGCACTGCGCAGCAGCCGGGTGGTGTTGTCGCAGCGCTCGGTCAGCCGGCCGAACCAGAACAGGTTTTCGACCACGCGGCTCGACAGCTGCGAGTCGCCGCGCACCAGTTCATGCGCGGCGGTCGAGGTCGGCAACAGGCTGACCTGGCTGACCCGGCCGCGTGCCTGCACCCAGGTATCCTTGCTGGCGCCGCCACGTTGCATCGTGATGACGCGTCCGTCGGCACCGGTTGCGACCCGGGTCAGGCCGCCTGGCATCACGATGTAGCCGTCCGGCGTGGCGCAGGCAAATACCCGCAGTCCAACCGCCGACGCGCTCAAGCCCGGCTCGGGACCGTCACGCCATACCGGCGTCTGAGAAATGTTGACCAATTCCTGCGCGACGTAATTGTGCGGCTGGGCGCGCATTGCCGCGATCAGTTCGGCCCGTGCTTCTTCGCTGAGACCTTCGCCAAATACCGGCTCCTGACGCAATTGCGGAAAGGCCGGTTTGACCACCAGATGATCGAGCTGGTCGATGGCTTGCTTGAGAGCGGCCGGTTCGCCGCACCACCAGGTGCCGACCGATGGCATCTTCAATTCTTCGCCGAGCAGGCGGCGTGCAATGGCTGGCAGATAGCCGAGCAGGGCGCCGGATTCAAGCAGGTTGGAGCCGAGTCCGTTGGCCAGCAGCACGGTGCCACGGCGCGCCGCTTCGGTCAGGCCAGCCACACCCAGTGCCGAGTCGGAACGCAATTCCAGCGGGTCGCAAAATTCGTCATCGACGCGCCGCAGGATCACGTGCACGCGGCGCGGACCGGCCAGTGTCTTGAGCCAGACCAGACCGTTACGCACCGTCAGATCGCCGCCTTCGACCAGCGGAAAACCAAGATAACGGGCCAGGTAGGTTTGTTCGTAATACGTTTCGTTGTACGCGCCCGGGGTCAACAGCACGATCAGCGGTTGTTCGCTGTCGCGCAGCGGCGGACTGTCGTCGTTGCCATCGCCACGATTAGCGGCGCAGATACGACCCCAATGCGTCAGGCTATCGCGCAGGCGGACAAAAAAGCCGGCCAGATGTTCCACCTTGAGATCACGAAACAGCTCCGGGAAAGCGCGCGAAATAACGATCCGGTTTTCCAGCGCATAACCGGCACCCGACGGGGCCTGGGTGCGGTCACCGACGACCCACCAGCGGCCATCGGGCGCGCGCGCCAGGTCGACGGCGTAAAAGTGCAGCGAGATGTCGTCACTCTGGCGGATACCGTGGCACGGCCGCAGGAAACCGGCATTGCCATGGATCAGTCCGGCGGGCAGCAAGCCTTCCTTGAGCAGCGTCTGTTCGCCATATACATCGCCAAGGATGCGGTTGAGCAAGGTGGCGCGCTGGATGACGGCGGCTTCGATCTCGTTCCATTCCTGTTGCGGCAGGATGAATGGCAGCACGCTCAGGTCCCAGGGACGCGCAATGCCTTTCGGGTCAGCATAAATATTGTAGGTAACGCCGTTTTCCCGCACCTGGCGTTGCAGCGATTCGATGCGATGACGCATCTGTTCGGGTGGTTCGCGGCCGAGAAAGTCAAGCAGCCGGCGCCAGTGCGGGCGCGGCTGGCCGTCGGTTTCAAGCATTTCGTCGTAGCGCCGTTGCGCTGCCGGATACCCGGCAAGAATGGGGTTGGTCATAGGTGTGAGGTCAGTAGCCAGTGCAAGTCTTACAGGAAAGCAAAGTAAATGGCGTGGCCAGCAGAACTGACTGGCGACGGCGAATCGGAGCCCATCATACTCGCCGTCGTCAATAAGTTCGATAACGAACACATCGTCGGCAGATTGCGCCGGATACTTGGTAGACTGCGCTTCCTCGCATGCATGGCGCCACCTCACCTTTCCGAAGCTACCCGCAATGATCCGGCTGAATTTTTCCATTGAACTGAATTACGATATCTACGACAACGCCAGCGATTTCATTTTCAACATTCATGCCGCGACGACGCCGCACCAGCAGGTCGTGCATGAGCAATTGCATGTCAGTCAGGATGTTCGCTCCAGTCTGTTCACGACGCCGGAAACCGGCTCGCGCTACCTGCGCCTGCAGGCGGGCAACGGTCCGTTGTGCGTACGTTACGAAGCCAGCGTTGAGATCACCCATCACATCGAAGCACCCGCCAGTCTGCAGGAAATGGCGATCAGCGAAGTACCGCCGCACGCGCTGACCTATATCTATCCAAGCCGTTATTGTCAGTCCGATCGTCTGCACAATCTGGCCAGTCGGGAATTTGGCGGATGGGCGCGTGGCTACCAGCGAGTGCTGGCGATTCAGTACTGGATCCGTCAACGCATGATGTTCCAGTCCGGCAGTACGAACGCCAGCACGTCCGCGCTTGATACGCTGCTTGAGCAGGTCGGTGTCTGCCGTGACTATGCCCATCTGATGATTGCGCTGTGCCGCGCGATCAATTTGCCGGCGCGTTTTGTCACCGGTATTGATTACGGCGTGGATCAGAGCATGCGCCCGCTGGATTTTCATGCGTATGTGGAAGTGATGCTCAGCGGGCGCTGGTACCTGTTCGATCCGAGCGGCGTTTCACCACCGATGGGTCTGGTACGAATTGGTACCGGTCGGGATGCGGTTGATGTCCCGTTCGCAACCGTGTTCGGTGCCGTCAGTCCGGCGTTGCCGCTGATCCGGATTACTGCCGTCGAGGATGTGGCACAGGGCCTGAACATGCCGTTTCATACGGATCAGGCACTCTCCTCTGCGAGTGGCTGATCGTTGGAATCGAGTGCGCGCACCAGAGCGCGCTCGACCACGCCGTCCTGCGCCAGAATGCGCACCCGGGCGTCGCGGAACTGGCGGGCCAGCTCGTCGGCAGGCATCGAGAACGCTTCTTCGCGCTGGCCGTTGGTAAAAATATAGAGCGTGCGCAGCGGACTGACCCAGGCCAGCCTGACTTGCCGCACTTCTCCTGATATTTGTTCGAAAGCCAGCCACGTTCCGCGCTGCAATTGCTCGACGGTGACCACAAACTGATCCGGTGGCACTTCTGCGGGTTCGCGCGCTTGCAAGTCAAGCCGGTGCTCTGCTGCCTTGCGGGCAACTTCGACGGCGATCTCGACTTGCCGCTCGGGTGACAGATCGATCGGTGCGCGCACGATCGAGGCGTGACATTCAGCCAGATCGGCAAAAAAACGCAAGCGGTCGGCATCATCCCATTTGATCACCGTGAGCCATTTGTTGAGCATCGCCAGAATCATCGGCAGACGCGCAATCAGTTCGCGGCGCTGCTCGGCATTGAGCTTGGGCTTGATACTCCACAGTAGATCGTCCATGGTCCGGATCGCGTTGGTCAGCACCTCAGGCCTTTCATCGCTGATGCTGTGGGCCAGCGTCAGCACCGTGATCCAGCGGCTTTCCAGAAACGCCTCGACAAAGGCGCTGACCTCGCCAGTGCGGATGCGCACGGCCACGTCGTTGCGCGCGGAACGTCCTGCCATGCGGATTTTTTCAGCCTGCAGGGCTTGCGTGATGGGCCTCGCCAGCGCGCTGGTGGCGGCGCTTTCTTCACTGCGGATATACGATTCCAGCTCACCCAGTGCGGCCGTAAAATGCTGGCGCTGGTCACCACCATCATCGTGCCGGACCCGTTCTATCCCTTGTTTCATGGTGCGGTATAACGGGTCGTCGGTTCCCTTGCTGCGATCCCAGTCGATGCCGGTACGCGCCAGCAGGTCGATCAGCTTGCG
>CAILRJ010000132.1 GCA_903836575.1 uncultured Burkholderiales bacterium | reverse complement strand
GCTGATTCTCGATGAACCGACTTCGGTGCTGACACCGCAAGCGGTCGATAAATTATTCGAGACCTTGCGCAAGCTGGCTTCGCAAGGCTGCAGCATTTTGTACATCAGCCACAAGCTCGATGAGATCCGTGCGCTGTGTCATACCTGCACTGTCATGCGCGGCGGCAAAGTGACCGGCGTGTGCGATCCACGCGATGAAACAGCGGCCAGCCTGTCACGCATGATGATCGGTGCCGAACCGCCGGCGATGCAGCATATGGAGCGCGCACCGGGTGCGACGGTGCTCGCTGTTCGCCAGTTGTCGCTACCTAAAAATCATCCGTTTGCTACCGCTTTGTCGGCGATCAGTTTCGATGTCCATGCCGGTGAAATCCTCGGCATCGCCGGTGTCTCCGGCAATGGCCAGCAGGAATTGCTGGCCGCGTTGTCGGGCGAAGATCCGCGTGCCGACGCCGCCATGATCGCGCTGCACGGTGCACCGGTCGGACGCATGAATGCAGCGGGCCGGCGCGCACTGGGAATGGGCTTCGTGCCCGAAGAGCGGCTCGGACGCGGTGCGGTGCCGGAACTATCGCTGGCCTTGAATGTGCTGTTGTCGCACCAGACTCCGGCCACCGTGCGATGTGGCATGGTACGTTTCAAGGCCATTGCCGGGATCGCCGCCAGCGTGATCAAGCGCTTCAATGTGAAGGCCGCCGGTCCGCATGCTGCCGCCAACAGCCTGTCCGGAGGCAACCTGCAAAAATATATTGTCGGGCGTGAAATCCTGCGTGCCCCGACCATGCTGCTGGTGGCACAACCGACCTGGGGCGTCGATGTCGGCGCTGCCGCGCAGATCCGCGCCGAACTGCTGGCGTTGCGCGATGCCGGCTGTGCGTTACTGGTGATTTCCGAGGAGCTCGACGAATTGTTCGACATTGCTGACCGCCTGATTGTGATTGCCAAGGGGCGGGTGTCGCCGCCTGTTGCGCGGGCCGACGCCACCATTGACCAGATCGGTCAGTGGATGAGCGGGTTGTGGAACGACGCCGGCAAGGAGGTCGCTCATGCTCAGGCTTGAAGCGCGCGCCAATCCGTCGACGCTGATGGCATGGTGTTCGCCGCTGCTGGCGGTACTGCTGACGGTGCTGTGCGGCGCGCTGCTGTTCATCGCGCTGGACAAGAATCCGCTGACCGGCCTGGCGATCTTTTTTATCGAACCGCTCATGACGCTGCGGGGCTGGAGTGAAGTCGGCGTCAAGGTCGCGCCGCTGCTGCTAATCGCAGTCGGACTGGCAGTGTGCTTTCGCGCCAATGTCTTCAACATCGGCGCCGAAGGCCAGCTGGTCGTCGGTGCCATCGCCGGTGGTGCCGCAGGACTGTATTTTGACGATGGTACCGGCGGCGGAGCGCTGATGATCACGGCCGTGCTGGTGGCCGGGATGCTGGGCGGTATGGCATGGGCGGCGATCACTGCATTCCTGCGCGACCGCTTCAATACCAGCGAGATTCTGGTCTCGCTGATGCTGGTGTATGTCGCGCAACTGCTGTTGAGTTACCTCGTGCACGGCGTGTTGAAAGACCCGGACGGCTTTAATTTTCCGCAATCGAAAATGTTTTCCGATGGCTTCCTGCTGCCGATTCTGATACCGCACACGCGCTTGCATATCGGCATTCTGCTGGCACTGGGGGCGGCGCTGTTCGGGTGGATATTTCTGTCCAAAAGTTTTGCCGGACTGCGCTTGCAAGTTGGTGGCATGGCACCGCTGGCGGCGCGCTATGGTGGCTTCTCGTCGCGTACCTCGCTGTGGACGGCCATGCTGGTCTGCGGTGCGCTGTCGGGATTGGCCGGCGTGTGCGAAGTGATCGGTCCGATCGGGCAACTGACGCCGTCGGTCTCGCCCGGTTACGGATTTGCGGCGATCATCGTCGCGTATGTCGGCCGTTTGCATCCGGTTGGCGTGATTTTTTCGAGCTTCATCATGGCGCTGTTTTATATCGGCGGCGAACTGGCGCAATCGCGTCTTGGCATGCCGAGCGCGATCACTGGCGTGTTTCAGGGCATCTTGCTGTTTGCCTTGCTGGCCTGTGACGTCCTGATCCGCTATCACCTGCGCTGGAGAAAATAATGGAATCTATCGCTCCGCTGATCGCGGCCTCGATCAATGCCGGCACGCCCTTGCTGCTGGCTGCGCTCGGTTTGCTGATCAATGAAAAATCCGGCGTCGTCAACCTCGGTGCCGAAGGCATGATGCTGATGGCCGCCGTGACCGGTTTTGCGATCACCATCCACACCGGCAGCGTGCCGTTGGGTTTCGTTGCCGGCGCGCTGGCCGGGATGCTGCTGGCCGGATTTTTTGCACTGATGACGGTCTGGTTGGGTGCCAATCAATACGCAACCGGCCTGGCAT
>CAILRJ010000131.1 GCA_903836575.1 uncultured Burkholderiales bacterium | reverse complement strand
TCTTGAGGCGGCGTAACAGCCAGTCGATTTCGGTCGCATCACCGGAATGATAGAAGCGCGGTGCCAGGTTCATTTCGCCCGAGCAGCCGCGAAAATGCGGGATCGCACCCGCCCAGCCCAGACTATGCAGGTGCGCCATCAATGCGCGGCTGTAATGACTGCCGGACGAACCTTCCAGTCCGTGGAACAGCACCACGAACGGCATGCCGGGACGGCCTGCAACAAAATCGATATCAACGAAATCGCCATCGGGCGCGGTCCAGCGTTCGCGCCGCAGCGGCGTCGCCGGTGTGGCGATGCACTTGGCCGGATAGATGGTTTGCAGATGGCCGCCGGGCAGCCAGCGTGGCGCGCGATAGGTACCAGCGGCACTGACGTGTGCGGTGCGCTTCAATGCAGTGTGGTCGAATCGGGCACGACAACCGGCGGTTTGCCGGGTGCGATCGACGCATGATGGACGGCGATGCGCCAGCCCATCGGGGTCTTGATGTAGACATTGGTAGCCAGGATATGCAGCTCCTGCGTGATGTCGCCACTGCGCATTTGTTCCAGCACGCTGTGGGTGGCGGCCATCAGGTTTTGCATCACATGCAGCTGCACCGGATGGATGTGCACGCCGCCATGGGCAAACACCGCTTGCCACGAAGCGCGGATCGCGGCGTGGCCGATCAGGCGCGGCGCACCCGGATGGATGCAGGTGATTTCTTCATCGTCGGCCCAGAGTGCCATCAGGGCGTCCAGGTCGGCGCGTCCGAGGGCGTCGTAAAACGCTGCTTCGGTATCGGCAGGACTGCCGGACAATTGCTTCTTGCTGGGCATGGCAGGCTCCGTGTAATTAGTGGGCGTGAACGGTTTCGCCGGCTTTCATGCGGTAGACCGTGCCGCAGTACGGACATTTCGCTTCGCCGTGACTCATGTCGAGGAAGACACGCGGGTGGGATGACCAGAATGGCATCGCATCGTTCGGGCAATGGGCCGGTAAATCAGTCGCGGCCAGTTCGACCGGGGCGAGGGGGGATTTCGGTGCACTCATGGCGGGTTTCGGCTTCATCAGTCTAAGGAGCCCTGATTCTAGCGGATTCTGTCGCCGATTCGGACCGCCCGGGACGGACCTCTGTACTATGTGCGCCAAATCAATGATTCAAAGTCATCTTTATCCCTTCAATGATCAATTCCGAAACCGCCTCCGGTCACCAGTCCGTCGCCGTCGTTGAAAAACGTGCTTTCGCCGCAGCCTTCAAGATCAGTGCTGCCACCATGCCGGGGATTTTTGCGTGGGGCCTGGTGTCGGGCATGGCGATGGTCAAGTCCGGCCTGACGCTCTGGCAGGCGCTGGGCATGTCGTTCTTCGTGTTTGCCGGATCGGCCCAGCTGGCGGCATTGCCGCTGATTGCAGCAGATGCGCCGACGTGGGTGGTGTTCGTGACGGCGCTGGTGGTCAATTTGCGCTTCGTAATTTTTGCCGCGGCGATCGGGCCGCATTTTGCCCACCTGCGCTGGAACCAGCGACTCTGGTACGGCTATTTCAATGCGGACATCACGATGGGATTTTTTCCGCGCCGCTTTCCGTCGGAAACGCTGCATCAGCCGGCTGGCAAAGTCGGCTACTTCACCGGTATCTGTTATCCGAACTGGTGCGCGTGGCAGGGCGGCGCGCTGGCGGGCATCTTGCTGGCCAGCCAGATCCCGGAAAGCTGGGGCATTGGCTTTGCCGGCACGCTGGCGCTGCTGGCGGTAATGATTCCGCTGACCATCAACCTCGCTGCGCTGGGCGGCGTGCTGGTGGCGGGTGTGGTGGCGATTGCCGCAGCGCAGTTTCCTTACCGGCTTGGCTTGCTGGCGGCGGTGGTTGCCGGGATGGCGGTGGCGATGTGCATTGATTACCTGATGGCGCGGCACCTGCCGCGAAAGACACCATGACGACAACTGAAATCTGGATCACGATCGGCCTGCTGATGCTGGCTACGATACTGACCCGCTGTTCTTTTTTTCTGCTGGGTGATGCGGTCAAGTTACCGGAAAAAGTCCAACACGCATTGCGCTATGCGCCCGCCGCCGCGATGGCGGCGATTGTCGCACCCGACCTGGTGTTCGTCGGCGGCACGCTCGATGTGCACTGGACCAATCCGCGTTTGCTGGCCGGACTTGGTGCGGTGGCGTTTTTTCTGGCAACCAAACATTTGCTGGGCACCATCGTTGTCGGCATGGTGTTGTACACGGTACTGCGGCTGGTTCTGTAATCCGTTGCAAAAACGGCAGGTTTGCCCGGGTGCTGGGGTAAAATGTTGCCTCTTTCAATTTGGGTTTCGGGATTTCTGACTATGCAATTCAACCGACTGAGCGACCTGATCGCCGCCAACCAATTACGCGGCAAGCGCGTCTTCATTCGCGCCGACCTCAACGTGCCGCAAGACGATGCCGGCAAGATCACCGAAGACACCCGCATCCGCGCCTCGGTGCCGGCCATCCGCCAGGCGCTCGACGCCGGCGCCGCTGTGATGGTCACGTCGCATCTCGGTCGTCCGGTCGAAGGCCAATTCAATCCCTCCGATTCCCTCGCGCCGGTGGCGACGCGCCTGTCAGCGCTACTCGATCAACCCGTCACGCTAGTCCACAACTGGGTTGATGGCGTCGAAGTCGCGCCGGGCCAGATCGTCTTGCTGGAAAACTGCCGCGTCAATCGCGGCGAAAAAAGCAATGATGACGTGCTGGCAAAAAAGATGGCCGCGCTGTGCGATATCTACGTCAACGATGCGTTCGGTACCGCCCATCGCGCCGAAGCCACCACCTACGGGATCGCACAATTTGCTCCGGTCGCCTGCGCCGGTCCGCTGCTGGCAGCTGAACTGGATGCTCTCGGCAAAGCGCTGACCGCACCGGCCCGGCCGCTGCTGGCCATCGTCGCCGGTTCCAAGGTGTCGTCCAAACTGACTATCCTGAAAGCGCTGGCGGCCAAGGTCGATCATCTGATCGTCGGCGGTGGCATCGCCAATACCTTCATGCTGGCGGCCGGTCTGAAGATCGGCAAGTCGCTGGCCGAAGCCGATCTGGTCAACGAAGCCAGAGAGATCATGGCAATGATGAGTGCCCGCGGTGCGTCGGTGCCGATCCCGGTCGATGTGGTCTGCGCCAAGCAGTTCGCTGCGGATGCGACGGCCACCGTCAAGGCCGTGGCCGATGTCGAAGACGACGACCTGATCCTCGATATCGGTCCGCAAACGGCGGCCTTGCTGGCTGCGCAAATCGCACAGGCCGGGACCGTCGTCTGGAATGGTCCGGTCGGCGTGTTCGAATTCGAGCAGTTCGGCCACGGCACCAAAACGCTGGCGCTGGCCATTGCTGACGCCAAGGCGTTCTCGATTGCCGGTGGGGGTGATACGCTGGCAGCGATAGCCAAGTACGCAATCACTGATCGTATCGATTACATATCGACCGGTGGCGGCGCTTTTCTGGAGTTTCTCGAAGGCCAGACTTTGCCGGCCGTCGCGATTCTTGAACAACGTTTTAATAAATAAGCATAGTCAATTAATCAGCAGATACCCACTCGAAAGGTTCCCGCATGTCTTTGTCCCGCGCTACTAAAATCGTTGCCACCATCGGTCCGGCTTCCAGTGACCTCGATACGCTGACGCGCATGATTCGCGCCGGCGTGAACGTAGTACGGCTCAATTTTTCGCATGGCAAGGCGCAGGACCATATCGACCGGGCCGCGCTGGTGCGTCAGGCGGCGGCTGATTGCGGTGTCGAGATCGCCATCATGGCCGATCTGCAGGGACCGAAAATTCGTGTTGGCAAGTTCGAGCATGGCAAGATCGAACTGGTCAAGGGTGCCAGCTTCACGCTCGATGCCGCCTGCCAGTTGGGCAATCAGGACGTGGTCGGCCTCGATTACCGCGAACTGCCACGCGACCTGCGCGTCAATGATGTGCTGTTGCTCAATGACGGATTGATCGTGCTGATTGTCGACAAGATCGTCGGCAGCGCGATCCACACCACGGTGCGCATTGGTGGCGAGCTGTCCAACAACAAGGGCATTAACCGGCAGGGCGGCGGCTTGTCGGCGCCGGCACTGACCGGCAAGGACATGGAAGACATCAAGACCGCGATGAGCATTCAGGCCGATTATGTCGCGGTATCGTTCCCGAAAAGCGCGACCGACATGATGATGGCGCGCCAGCTGGCCAACATCGCCGGCGAGCCGTTCGGTCACAAGCCATTGATGATCGCCAAGATCGAACGGGCCGAAGCGATTCCGGTCCTG
>CAILRJ010000130.1 GCA_903836575.1 uncultured Burkholderiales bacterium | reverse complement strand
TGCACCCTACGGTTTTGCTTCTTGGGCGGTGCAATAACCAAAGGGCATTGCACCAAATGCACCGACTACCATCCTCAAGGCACCAACACCCACTTATCCAAAGCCGCATCATCGACCGCCCGCGCATCAACCCATCGCGCGCCCTCCGGCGTCTGCTCTTTTTTCCAGAACGGTGCCTCGGTCTTCAAATAATCCATGATGAATTCGCACGCCGCAAACGCCTCGCCACGATGCGCGGCAGCAACCGCCACCAGCACAATCTGCTCGG
Source organism: uncultured Burkholderiales bacterium (assembly GCA_903836575.1). Lineage (GTDB taxonomy): Bacteria > Pseudomonadota > Gammaproteobacteria > Burkholderiales > Burkholderiaceae_D > Actimicrobium. Next base: position 4,859 of record CAILRJ010000130.1, on the reverse strand, counting down.
TCGGCAACAACGGTCCGATCCGATGGATCACCAGCGCATCGGCAATCGGCCAGTGTGCGCGGGCTCGCTCGACGATGACGGCAATCGATTTTTCAGTCATGCCCGGATAGTGTTCGAGTTCCATCTGGCTGACCGTCGCGCCGTCGTTAAGGTCACGCACGGTGCCGACGAAGCTGACGATGGCGCCAACCTGCGGGCTGCCTTTGCGTAACTGTGCCAACTCGGTGCTCATGTCGAAATCGGCTTGCTGGATGCGGATGGTCATCGCGTCAGCCACCTGTAACCGGCGGAAAGAATGCCAGTTCGCAGCCATCTGTGATCGCTGTATCGGCCGCGACCATTTCCTGATTTAGCGCCATGCGTAGCGCGCGTCCCTCGTTCAGCGCCAGCGCCCAAGGGTCACCGCGATCGCGCAGGAATTGCCTTACATCACCCACCGTAAGAACCGCCGCGGGCAATGTCAGTACTTCGCTGCCGGTGCCCACTACTTCGCGCACGCTGGCAAAAAACCGCAGGGTAATTTTCATCAATTGAGCAATCCGGCAAAAGGAATAAACCGGACGGTGTCGCCGGGAACGATCACCTGTCCGGCCGGATTATCGACCAATCCATCGCCCCAGACGGTCGAGGTCAGCACGCCCGAACTCTGGTTCGGGAACAGCTCCAGTGCACCGTCTGCACCGACCCGTGCCCGCAGAAATTCATTGCGACGATCCGCCTTCGGCCAGTCGAAACCGGCGCGCATCGCATAGGCTTGCGGCGTGACATCGACGACGCCTTGCAGGCGCAAAATGAACGGCCGCACAAACAGCAAAAAGGTCACGAAGCTCGATACCGGATTACCGGGCAAGCCGAGGAAAAACGCAGTGCCCGGCCCGCTGCGATTAATTTCACCGAACGCCAGCGGCTTGCCGGGTTTGACCGCGATCTGCCACATGTTCAGCCGTCCTTCGGCTTCGACCGCCGGCTTGATGTGGTCTTCCTCACCTACCGAGACACCGCCCGAGGTGACGATCAGGTCATGCTCTTGCGCAGCCAGTCGCAAGGTATCGCGTGTCGCGGCCAGCGTATCGGGCACGATACCGTAATCGGTGATCTCGCAACCTAGATTTTCCAGCAAGCCGCGCAACGTGAAGCGGTTCGAGTTGTAGATCGCGCCGGGCTTCAGGAGCTCGCCAGGCATCGCCAGTTCGTCGCCGGTAAAAAATACGGCGACCTTGATCTTGCGCACCACCGGCAAGGTAGCCAGTCCGACCGATGCGGCAAGCCCCAGTTCCTGTCCGCGCAGACGCGTACCGGCAGCAAGTATTTCGTTACCAGTGAGTATGTCTTCGCCACGACGGCGTATCCATTCGCCGCTCGCTGGCGTGTGTGCAACGATGACGTCGTCGCCGTCCGCCGTGCATTGTTCCTGCATCACGACCGCATCGGCACCTTCGGGAATCAGCGCGCCGGTAAAAATCCGCGCCGCGGTTCCCGCTAGCAAAGGCTGACCGACATGCCCGGCCGGAATACGCTGCGCTACACGCAGACGCGCTGACCCGCTGATGCAATCGGCGGCACGCACGGCATAACCATCCATATGCGTGTTGTCCATCGGCGGTACATCGAGTTGCGACGATTGCGCCAGCGCGAGCACGCGGCCGTTTGCCTCCAGCGTCGGGACGACTTCGTGTCCGGTCACCGGACGCGCAGCAGCGAGCAGCAACGCCAGTGCTTCGGCAACCGGCAACATCGGCGGGCGGGGTGGTTTCATTGTCATAGTCCTGTGTGGGTAACAATGAAGGCTTGCACTTGCGCGACATCAGCCTCCATGACTTCAAAGCGCTGCGGCAAAAATTCGATGTTCTCGAAACCAGGCGGACGCTCGGCATCGGTATTGAGCGCTTCACGGATGGTTTCGTTGAACTTGGCCGGCAAGGCGGTTTCCAGCACGATCATCGGCACGCCCGGCCTGGCGTGCTCGCGCGCGACCTTGACGCCATCGGCGGTATGCGTGTCGATCATCAACCCATAGCGCGCATGCAGGTCGCGAATCGTCGCCAGGCGATCCGCGTGACAGGAACGACCGGACGCAAAACCGAATTGCGCAATCTTGTTGAATTCGTCGCCATCGCTGCCGGGCGCACCGGACAGATCAAAGCCGCCTTCGGTATCGACCTTGGCAAACAGCGCGTTGACGCGCACCGCATCGCGGTCCAGCAAGTCGAACACGAAGCGTTCGAAGTTCGAGGCCTTGCTGATGTCCATGCTCGGGCTGGTAGTGTGATAGGTCTCGGCCGACTTGCGCACGCGATAAATGCCGGTGCGGAAAAATTCGTCGAGCACATTGTTTTCATTGGTGGCGGCCACCAGCTGGTCAATCGGCAAGCCCATCATGCGGGCAATATGGCCAGCGCAAATATTGCCGAAATTGCCGGACGGCACCGTGAATGAGACCTTCTGATCATTACTTGTGGTCGCTTCCAGATAGCCGCGGAAGTAATAAACCACCTGCGCAACCACCCGGGCCCAGTTGATCGAGTTGACGGTACCGATCTTGTAGCGCGCCTTGAAGTCGAGGTCATTCGAGACGGCCTTGACCATGTCCTGGCAATCGTCAAACACACCCTTGATGGCGATGTTGAAAATATTGTCGTCTTGCAGGCTGAACATTTGCGCGCACTGAAAGGCACTCATTTTCAAATGCGGTGACAACATGAAAACCCGGATGCCACGCTTGCCGCGCATCGCGTATTCAGCGGCGCTGCCGGTATCGCCGGAGGTGGCACCGAAGATATTGAGCTCGGCATGCTGCTTGTCGAGCGTGTACTCGAACAGGTTGCCGAGCAATTGCATCGCCATGTCCTTGAAGGCCAGCGTCGGGCCATTCGACAGCGCTTGCAGCAGCAGGGTCTTGTCGCCGTCCTGCTCGATCACGTGCAATGGCGTGATGCGTTCGGCCGCTTCGCCGGTGCGCGTGTTGCGGTACACCGTCGCGGTATAAGTCTTGTCGGTCAGTGCTTTCAGGTCCGCAGCCGGGATATCGGTGGCGAATTTTTTCAGGACTTCCAGCGCCAGATCTGCGTAGGACAATTTGCGCCATGCATCAAGTTCGGCACCTGAGACTTGCGGATACACCCCCGGCAAATACAGGCCGCCGTCCGGTGCAAGGCCACCCAGCAGGATTTCGGAAAAGGAAGGCTGCGCGGCGTGGCCGCGGGTCGAGACATAGCGCATAGAAGTGAAGGTGCAGGCGTCGTTAATGTGCATGCATTATAGCTGCCACGTTCGCCGCGACGTCAGGCGACCTGCCCGAGTTCATGCGGCGCGACAACCACGTTGGCGAGCATGTCGGTGACCAGCGCGGCGAGGTCGATGCGCGGCTGCCAGCCCCAGTCGCGGCGGGCAGCCGCATCGTCGAGGCTGTGCGGCCAGGTCTCGGCAATAGCCTGACGCGCATCCGGTACATAGCGGATCTCGAAACCGGGCCGCTGCTGGCCAATCGCTGCGGCCAGTTGCGCCGGATTGAAACTCAACCCCGCCACGTTGTAGGCCGAGCGCACCGTAATGCGATCGGCCGGCGCATCCATCAGCGCGATGGTGGCGCGGATCGCATCCGCCATGTAGATCATCGGCAGCGTGGTGTCGGCCGACAGGTAGCACTGGAAGGACTCGCCACGCAGCGCCGCATGGAAAATCGCAATCGCATAATCGGTGGTGCCGCCGCCCGGAGGCGATCGAAAACTGATGATGCCCGGATAGCGGATGCTGCGCACGTCGACGCCATATTTGCTGAAGTAATACGCGCACAGGCGCTCGCCGGCCAGCTTGCTGATGCCATAAATCGTGGTCGGATCCATCACCGTCTGTTGCGGCGTATTGTCCTGCGGCGTGCCCGGCCCGAAGGCCGCAATCGACGAGGGCCAGAATACCCGCAGCGGCCGACCGTCGGCATTACGTTCGCGCGCGATCTCCAGAATATTGAGCAAGCCATCCATGTTCAGGCTCCAGGCCTTCAGCGGGTCCTGCTCGCCGGTGACCGATAACAACGCCGCCAGCTGGTAGACCTGCGTAATGCCATACGTGTCGATGATGCGCGCCACCAGACGGCGATCGAGTACGTCGATGGCTTCGTAATGTGCGGCACCAAACGGATTACGCGGACCGAGGTCGGCTGCGATCACATTGCCGGCGCCATGTTGCAAGGCCAGTGCAACAACCAGTTCATTACCGATCTGGCCATTGGCACCGATGACGAGGATGCGCTCCATCATGCGGCTCCGGTGTTGTCGAGCAAACCGAGCTCGCGTCCGGCTTGTTCGAAAGCAGCCAGCGCTGCGTCGAGCTGCGCGGTCGTATGCGCAGCCGATAATTGCACCCGCACACGCGCCTGTCCCATCGGCACTACCGGATAAAAGAAGCCGGTTACCAGTACACCCAGTTCGTACAGGCGCGCAGCAAAACGCTGTGCCACCGGCGCATCGAACAACATCACCGGCACCACCGGATGGGTGCCTGGCTTGATCGTGAAACCCAGTGCGGCAATCGCGCTGCGGAAATACGCGGTGTTGGCGTGCAACCGGTCACGCAGTTCGGTGGAAGACGCGAGCCGTTCCAGCACGGCCAGCGAGGCACCGGCAATGGCAGGTGCAAGACTATTCGAAAATAAATAAGGACGGGATTTCTGACGCAGCATATCGATGACTTCCTTGCGTCCCGCCGTAAAACCACCCATGGCACCACCAAGTGCCTTGCCCAGTGTGCCGGTGATGATATCGACCCGGCCCATCACGCCATGATGTTCATGCGTGCCACGTCCGTTTGCGCCCATGAAGCCCGAGGCATGGCATTCGTCGATCATGACCAGCGCACCGTAC
>CAILRJ010000129.1 GCA_903836575.1 uncultured Burkholderiales bacterium | reverse complement strand
GATCGATTCCGTCGCAATAAAATCACCACAAACCGCGCGAGCGGTCCATAAGGAATCAACATGCAGGCAATTCAAAACATCAACCTGGTCTCTTTGCTTGACACGCTGATAAGCCTGAGCACGGCTTTCGTGCTGGGTGGCCTGATCGGTTTTGAGCGCCAGTACCGACAGCGCACTGCAGGGCTGCGCACCAACGTTCTGGTCGCGGTCGGTGCGGCGGTATTCGTGGACATGGCCAACCGGCTGGGCGGTGGCGATGGCGCGGTGCATGTGATCGCTTATGTGGTGTCCGGCATTGGCTTTCTCGGGGCTGGCGTCATCATGCGTGAAGGTGGCAATGTACGCGGCATCAACACGGCCGCCACGCTGTGGGGTTCGGCGGCCATCGGCGCGGCGGCCGGTGCCGACTTGATACTCGAAGCAGTAATAGGGACCTTATTTGTTCTGGCGGCCAATACCCTTCTGCGCCCGATTGTCAATGCAATCAACCGGCAACCGCTCGATCTGGCTTCGGTCGAGGTGACCAACACGGTCTACGTGATCGCTGACCGCAGCCATCAGAAAATGGTGATGGCGCTGCTGGAACAGGAACTCGAACGCAGCAACTATCCGACCCGCCATCTCGGACTGCACGCCTTCGGGCATGACGAGGTCGAGATCGAAGCGACGCTGGCGGCGACTTCGGTGGATGGCGACGAACTCGATGCATTGACCCGGCGACTGGCCGCATTACCGGCGGTGCGGCAGGCATTCTGGAGTCCGAGCACGACGGACTGATCGCGGGTGCAACAGGCTGTCGTCAGCAGTGCGCACTCCGAGCGGATCAGGCCGGGGACTGTGTCTTGGAACCGTCGCGCGCAACGCTGCGTGATCCGGCGATCGTATCCAAAGGGGTATCCCAAGGTGTTCTTTCAGGAGGCTCTATTCGAGGCCACGCATCAGGAAATGCCGCCACCCTTTATTTTTTGTGTTTTCGGTGATGGTCGGCATCCGTCAGCTTGCGCAAGGCACGCAATCTCTCAAGCAAAGTCTGGTCGGGCACCATGACTGCCGACACGGCACCGAGGTAGATGGCACCGTCGTTGCCATCGAGGGTAATGACATCTCCTTCTGCGAGAGCAACCTCGCCCAGACAGATCGTACGGGCTGCCAGGTCGATGCGCAGCGCCGCACAGCCGACCAGGCAGACCTTGCCCAACTGCCGTTCCACAACTGCAGCATGCGCAGTGCGTGCACCCCGCTGCGTGAGCAGGCCGGCGGCACATTCCAAGGCGGAAATATCGCTTGTCTCGGCATCTTGCCGCACGAGGATCACCGCCGCCCCCTCGCCGGCACGCGCAACCACCCGCTCGCTATCCAGCGCAATTTCACCAGAGACCGCTCCTTGGCTGGCGGGCACGGCGCGCGCCAATGGATTGGCTTCAGAGTAAGGATCACGATGCGATGCCAGTCGCATCGTCCCGATGTCTTTTTCTTTCAATTCCCTGGTGCGCTGTGCGGCAGTCGCAGCATCAATGAGGCCCTCATCCATCAGGTCGAGTGCGATGCGGGCCGCTGCCAACGCAGTGCGCTTGCCCGAACGTGTTTGCAGCAGGTACAGCAGGCCGTCCTGTACCGTAAATTCGATATCCTGCATATCTGCAAATTCGTGCTCCAGTGCTTGCGCCGACTCTTCGAGCTTGTGCCACGCGTCCGGCGCCACGCTGGCGAGCACCTGATGTCCATGCGCATTCCTGCGACCGGAAACAATATCTTCGCCCTGCGCGTTGACTAAAAAATCAACCCACATGTGCCGTTCTCCGGTGACAGGATCTCTGGTGAATCCCACCCCGGCACCGGAGTGGCCGCCGGCATTGCCGAATACCATGCGTTGAATCGTCACGGCCGTGCCCATGGCAGCGTCAATCTGGTTGAGCTGGCGATAGACCTGCGCTTTTTCTGCGTGCCAGGATGCAAAGACCGCACGAATCGCCCCCGCTAATTGCTCGTTGACATCCTGCGGAAACGCCACGCCGGCATGCTGCTGGTAGAGCAATAAAAAATGGCGCGTCAAGTCGCGCAATTGTTTAAAATCCAGTTGCCGCTCGTCTCCTCCGTGCGTAACACGGTCGATCTCGTCGTCAAATACGGCTGCCGGCAGACCCGCCACGACCTCGCCGTAACTGGCGATCAAACGTCGGTAGGCATCCCAGACCAGCCGGGGATTGCCGGTCTGGCGCAATAACCCGGGCAAGGTCATGTCACACAAACCGATGTTCAAGAGGGTTTCCATCATACCCGGCATGGATACCGGCGCGCCCGAGCGGACTGATACGATCAACGGTTGACGCGCATCACCAAACGTCAGGCCCGCCGCCTCCTGCAAAGCAGCAAGTCCGACAGAAAAAACTGCGTCCAGACATGTATCGGGAAAAAGCGTGTAGTGGGTTCCGATCACGAGTGCAGGCGGGACCGGGAGCCCGATGTTCGTCATGCGCAAAAGGTTAAAGGCTTTCGAACCCATGCTCTCCCGGCTCGTCGAGTGAGCCCGCCCCGACTTGCCGCTGGCAATCAGGTAAAAATGTTTGGGCCAGTGGTCGACAGATTTCATGCAATCACCCCTGTTTTGGCGAGGACCATCCGGCGCAGTGCATATCCGGCGGCAAGCAAATTATCGGAGGATTTTTCGATGCTGCTGACCAGGTCGCTGGCCAGTAGCAGCTCGGCTGGTGATGCCGATAACGTGCCAACTATGGTCGTGCGCGCCTGGCGCGAAAGTTCATCACACAACCGTTCAGCGTTCAGCATGCGCCAGAGTGTCTGTAAAAATTCCTCGCTATCGAGCGGACTGCCCCGCTCGCTCAGGTTGCGGGCGATCTCAATGGCCTTGACTTGATCCTGAATCGCGGCGAGCGTCGTATCGGCCAGCCGGCGCAGTGCTTCGTTGACGGCGACAGATAGACCTGAAACCGGTTCAGGCAGTGTCATCGAATAAATGAAGATAGCCTCCTCCAGGCAGTCCGCCACATCATCGGATTTTTCAAGTAGTTCAACGATGCCCACCCAGTGACTTTGCCGCTCTGCGCGTTGACGTGCATCCATCAGCAAGTGATCAGCCTGTCGCTCCCAGGCTTTGGCGCGCAGGACAAGACTGGCGCGCTCGGCAACCGCCATGGCACTGCCGCTTTCGAGTGCATCGCAGAGTGTCTGCGCGAGAGCATGGCAATACGCGGCATGCTCGGCCAGCAGATCAAACTCAAAGGTGTGCTGACGTAGTACGCGCACCAGCAGCATTCTGGCCTCGTCAGCGACCAGTGCCACAGGCTGCTGCTTCAACAGCATGGCGCTTGAGACACGCATGAGTTCCTGCAAGAATTCGGTGGCCGACGAAACACCCAGCACCTCGTCAAGCCGATCGCCGACACGAAACGCCTCACTGCCAAGCGCTTGCATGGCATTAAAAACCAGTCGCTCTCCACCGGCCAGCAGCCAAGCGATGTGGCCCGACTCTTCCTGCGCGGCGCGACGCAACAGCGCACATGCCTGTGGCTTGCGGACGAAATGCTGTAATCGCTTGCGGGCCCGATTCCAGTCGATGACAAAGACGATGCGCGATGCAACGGCTTCCAGGCCATCCAGCATGTCTTGTCCCGTCGCCTTCAGGGTGGCCTTGCCGACCAGATATAACTTGCCCGCATTAAGACCGTCAGTTACCGTCGGATCACATCCAGTCCATTGGCAACCGATTTCTTGCAGCATCTGACGAAAGAAATCAAAGCGTCCGGCATGCAAATCGGAATACGTTAAGGTAACCGTGTCCCGCTCCACCTCAATGATCAAGACATGAACATCGTTGGTACCGATGTCGTTCTGGATCAGCAATCGCGCACCATCGCGGGTGACTGCCGTGTCGAGTCCGGGGTGCGAAAACTTGAGCGGTGCAGTGCGATGCAAACCGCGCATGAATGCTTGAATCAGCAGACGATCGCCCTCTTCGATATGCCAGGCATGGGCGCCATCCAGATTTTCTGTGGCAATTTCTGCGGACAGGACATTGAGCTGCTTGTGCAGATCCATGACCAGCAGATGAAAGCTGTCTCCGCCTTTGCGATTTCCATGGGTTAATTCGACCAGCGCCTCACGATCAAGACCTTTGTTGCCTTTCATCTGCTGACATCGCTCAAGCCACCGGTCGCGGCGTGCCGCCAGGTTCAGCGCGGTCGTTCGGCCGCCGTCGCAGACGGGGCGCGCCATGATTGTCAGGTCCGCCGCCAAGGCGGCAAGAAGTTCATTGCGTTGCGCAAGGATCAGACTCTGATCGTCGAAGTAAGCCGCCTGCACCATCTCCTTGAGCCATTTCGCTTCGTGCAAACCAGCTTGCGCCAGATCGCGTCCCCAGTCCGGAAGGACGGTCCGGGGCGAAGTCGCATGTTGAGCAGCACACTGCAGCAGCGTCAAATACAGTTTCAGGCGATCGTTGGCCGCGAGCGCAGACTTGATCCATGCGGGCATCAAAAGAGACTGCTGCCCCAGTGACGCGATCGCTTTTTCTTTACTCATGCAGTTTCTCGACAGGTGAACTGTTCAGGAAACGATTTTAAAAAATCAATATGTCGAATTAATGACAACTGCACTTCCTTCGGCTTGCCCGTTTGCGTCTGCTCAAGATTCGTGCTGGTCGAAGTTAGCGAAAAAATAGCCAAAAAAAACGCCGCAAATAGCGGCGCTTCTTTCACATGCTTTATGTCAGGCCGACTTGGCAAGCGCGCGTTTGCGCTTGACCGGTTTGGCCTGCAGCATCGCCAGCACGAGGTCAGCGATTTTTTCTGCGGCGTCGCCCTTGCTCAGGCGACCATTTGGCCGATACCAGACATACGACCAGCTGACGATGCCACCGATGGCCAGTGCGGCAAGTTCGACATCATCGACCGTAAATTCACCGGTCGCCACGCCTTCGTTGATCAGCGCAATGAACTTGCGGTCAAACTCGCGCCGCAAATGATTGATCGCTTCACGGCTCTCAACAGACAGTTGTTTTTCTTCGCGGTTATAGATCGCGATGTGGCCCTGATTTTCGAGCACGGCCAACATGAAATCGTTGGACAGCAAACGCATTTTTTCGGTCGGCGAGGCGTCCGATACCACCACCCGGTTCAACGCATCGAGCGAGGCGCGAATGCCGCGTGAACAAATCTCGGACAGCAACTCGTCCTTGGACTTGAAATGCGAATAGATGAAAGGCTTGGTGAAGTTCATTTTTTCGGCGACGGCTTCAAGTGTGGTCTTGCTCAAGCCGTTCTGGTGGAACAGTTCCACCGCTGTCGAAATGATGCGTTCGCGCTTGAGCTTGGACACCGCATCGCGAATGTCATCGAACGCATTGACATCGACCGCAACATCCTTGGTACGCTTTTTGGTAGCGGCCGGCGTCTTTGGCTTGCTTGCTACAGGGGTGGAGATTTTTTTCATACCGTCGAGTATATACCAGCTAGAAGTTGCATGAAGTAGCGGCGAGGCAGTTTGGAAGCCATGTTCAGCAGTATGGCGACGGCATGCAAAGCACGATCCCTGGCTTTTAACTAAGCCCTTTTGTTACCGAAGACCACCTTATCACGACGTGATTTTCAGTAGCAACGAATAATACCAAAAACCCTCACAAATCGGGTTGCTTGCCGTCAATGAAATTATCCGCGTGCCCGCTGTCGCTCATCACCAATGTGTATGCGATAGAACTACGGGGCCAGTTCTAGCGCCTGACGTATCTTGCCCGCGTTTCCGGGTGCGTCAATTGTCTCGAATCGAATAGAAAGCAACCGCCGCAGCAGCAGCTATCCGCCATGACATAACTACGCTTGAAATTTTAATATACTCAAGAGTAGAAGTAAGTTTGCATCCGTAAATTTTTTTTCTGGCCTCACCGGTCGCGCATGAATTTGGTTACGTAAACAGATCGGCATGAGGTCGACCAGCATGAAGACCGCAGCGAATTGGTGTAGATTGCTCACGCCATTACGCTGATCGCAGGGTGGGCACAACATCGCGTGCCCGCCCTACCAAGGGCTTGCTAACCGGGCGCGCCGAATGAGCGATCATCCACGCCAAATGTGAAAATACAGGTCCAGTTTGATAAACATTCGAAAGGAACACCTCCATGCAATATCGACGTCTCGGCAACAGCAACCTGAAAGTCTCCGCCCTCTGTCTCGGTACGATGATGTTTGGCGACCAGACCGAGCTGGCCGAAGCCACCCGCATCGTCGCCTCGGCACGCGAGCACGGCATCAATTTCATCGACACTGCTGATGTCTACAGCAAGGGCCGCTCCGAAGAAATGGTCGGCAAGGTACTCGCTGGCGAACGCCATCGCTGGGTACTGGCCACCAAGGTTGGCAATTCGATGACGGTCGGAAAAGCAGCCGCACAACGCGACCCGTTGCACTACTCACGCAAATGGATACTGCAAGAAGTTGATGGCTGTCTCAAGCGCCTGGGCACCGACTACATCGACATCCTGTACTTGCATCGTGACTTCCATGACCTGAACCTCGAAGAAGTTGTACGCACCCTCGGCGACCTGATCCACAACGGCAAGATCCAGTCATTTGGCCTGTCCAATTTCAGCGGCTGGCGCATTGGCGAAGTGATGCGCTGGTGCGGCTTGCTAGCCGTTGCGCAACCGGTCGTGTGCCAGCCGTACTACAACTTGCTCAAACGTGGTCCGGAAGTCGAGATCCTGCCAGTTTGCAGCCACCACGGTATCGGCGTCGTACCATACAGCCCGATCGCCCGTGGCGTGCTGACCGGAAAATATCCGCCGGGCCAGCAACCAGTCGCCGACAGCCGTGCCGGCCGCGGTGACAAGCGTATGCTCGATACCGAATTCCACGAAGACTCCTTGCTGATTGCGCAGCAGGTCAAGACGCTGGCCGAAGCGCGCGGCATCACGCCCGGCCAGTTTGCCACCGCCTGGGTACTGGCCAATCCGATCATCTCGTCGGTCATCGCCGGACCGCGCACGCTGGCGCAACTGGAAGATTATTACCCGGCGGTTGACGTCGTCATTTCGGCGCAGGAAGAAGCGTTTGTCGATGAACTGGTAACACCGGGACACGCGTCGACGGTGGGGTATAACGATCCGAACTATCCGTTTTTTGGACGACCGGTGGCTAAATAAAATTAGGGTCAGAGTCAATTAAAAAAATTAGGGTCAGAGTCAATTAAATCACCAAAATAATTGACTCTGACCCTAATTAATATCTAATTGACTCTGACCCTAATTAATAGTGGCTTCTGGATCCGTAGCGTTGGTTGCAGCGACCTGTCCTGACGTTACAGCTTCAAGCTCTGCGCCCAGACCAGCGCCGCCAGATGGGCTTCATTAACCTGACTGGCGCTGATGAACAGCGCCTCGGCCAGCGGGCCGGCCGTGCCGTTATCTTTTTCGCAGGCCTCGGCCAACGCCAGAAAAGGTCCGAAGATTCCTTCGCGCGTCAACAGCGCTTGCGTCACGGCTTCGGAGAGCTGGATGCTATCGAGTACGTCTTCCATCGGAACACCGAGCAGTAGATCGAGCAGCGAGAACATGCCGGCTACAAAGAGATTCTCTGCTTCGGCTCTTGGCAGAAAACTCTGCCCGAGCAGTTCGGCAAACCGGCCACGCACGATGGCGGTCTGCATCAGTACCGGCGATTGGCTACTGCTGCCAGCTGCCGCCAGCAACACGGACAGCCAGCGGTACAGCGGTGAATAACCCAGCATCGTCACCGCATGACGCAGCGACTGGATTTCAGTACCCAACCCGAAACCGGCCGAGTTAATGTAGCGCAGCAGTTTGTACGACAGACCGGCATCGCGCTTGAGCACTCCCTCAAGCTGACGCACATCGGCGTTCTTGCGCACCATGTCCATCAATTGCAGAATCATCGCCTGTGCAGGATTGAGCTTGCCGACAGCCGCGCCGGGACGCGCACTCAAAAAAAGGTTACCGACGAAAGCATCCATGCCCAGCGATGAGCTGGCCTGAAAATCCGACCAGGTGAGCACGCCGCGCGCCACCATGTGTATCGACGATTGCTTGAGCGACGCATAGAGCCGCGCGTGCGCCGGAAAATCCGTGCTGCCGAAACGGATTTCAATATGGCTGACCAGCGGCAGAAATGCCTTGTCCTGGCCACCCAGATCGACATTGCACAACATGATGCCGAAGCCGGCACTGCGCGCGGCCTTGATGTCATCGAGCGCCGAGGCGTCGTCAAGAAAAGCCCCGTCGATGGACAGGACGGTATTTTTTGGTGACAGCGAATTGAGCACACCGGAGCGTAAGGTCTCTGGTGTGGCGTTGAGGAACAACATCGAACCCGCCATCAGATAACCGCGTTCCGCATGGGTAAAACGCTCACCGGCGAATGCCGCCAGCGCTTGCAGATCCATCTCGCTGGGCTGGGACAAATAGCCATCAGGTCCCTGCCAGCTCATTGCATAGCCAAGCACCTTGAGCGTCGGATCGAGCAGTGGTTCACGGACTATGAAATTGACGTCTTGCATGGAGAGGCTTTATACGAGTGGAATAAAAAACGGCGTCGAGCGGACTACGGGCACCATCCGTCAGAAGCCGAGACTGTCGAGCAAATCGTCAACCTGACTCTGGTTGGCAACCACGTCGCTATTGCCAGTGGGGTTAATCTGCGGGCCGTTGAGCAAACTGTTATCGAGCTCACGCTTGACCTCGGTCGGTGAATAATCAACCAGCAATTGCACCAGTTGCTGTTCCAGTCCGTGCGCCAGTTCAGTCACTTTCTTGATCACCTGGCCAGTCAGATCCTGGAAATCCTGCGCCATCATGATTTCTAGCAGGTGCGCATGCGTCGCAGCCGTGGCCAGCTGCGTGGTCGCCAGATAGGCCATCGTACGCGCAGCATCTTCGCGATAACGTGCTTCGGAAAATGGCGCATCGAGCGTCGCCTGCCACTGCGTGGCCAATCCCTTTGCGCCGTCGCCAATCTGATCCTGCAACGGATTGGCGGCATCGGTGGCGTTGAGCACTTTCTGGGCGGCCTGCTCGGTCATTTTTGCGACGTAATCGAGCCGGTCACGGGCATCCGGGATGTCATGCGTGGCACGCTCCATCAGCTTGTCAAAGCCGAGTCCGCGCAAGCTATCATGAAGACTGCGCGTCATCTGGCCGACGCGCACCAGCACTTCATCGTGCTGGATTGTGGTCGATGATTCCTTTGACAGAGAGTCGGACACGTTCAATTCAGACTCCAACTTTTTCAAGCTTTTCAAAAATTTTCTTTAACTTTTCGTCTAGCGTAGCGGCAGTAAATGGCTTGACGACGTAACCGTTGGCACCCGCCTGGGCTGCAGCAATGATGTTTTCTTTTTTGGCTTCGGCCGTCACCATCAGAACCGGCAACTTGGCCAGGGCCGGATCGGCGCGGATATTTTGCAGCATCGCCAGGCCATCCATGACCGGCATGTTCCAGTCGGAGACCACAAAATCGAACTGCCCGGAACGCAACTTTGCCAGTCCCATGGCGCCATCTTCGGCTTCATCGACATTGGTGTAGCCAAGTTCCTTGAGCAGGTTACGAACGATGCGACGCATCGTGGAAAAATCGTCTACAACGAGAAATCGGGTGTTTGGACCGGCCATAAGTTACTCCATCATTTCTTGTTTGTTGAGGTCCGAGTCTGACCATAAACTGCATTATGCACGGATCCATCTTGGGTTTCACCTGCGAACTGCGTATCAGACCCGTAATGCACGACTACTGTGAGCTGCGAGATAACCAAGCACTTTCCCCGGCAGGTCAAGCAAGGGGGCGATCTCATCGGCGGCCCCCACGGCAATGGCTTCGCGCGGCATGCCGAAGACCACGCAACTGGCTTCGTCCTGGGCAAAATTGTACGCGCCCGCCTGTTTCATTTCGAGCATGCCGAGTGCGCCATCCTTGCCCATACCGGTCAGAATCACGCCGACGGCGTTCTTGCCGGCACCCACGGCTGCCGAACGGAACAGCACATCGACCGACGGACGATGACGATTGACAGGCGGACCCTGATCGAGCTTGGTCATGTAATTGGCGCCACTGCGTGCCAGCGATAGATGCGAATGGCCCGGCGCAATGTACGCATGGCCTGGCAGGATACGTTCGCCACCGGCGGACTCGATCACCGAGATCTTGCACAGCCCATCAAGGCGCTGTGCAAACGAGCGCGTGAATCCTTCCGGCATATGCTGCGTGATCAGGATGCCGGGACAATCGGACGGCATACGCAATAGAAATTCCTTGATCGCTTCGGTGCCGCCGGTGGAGGCACCGATGATGATCAGTTTTTCGCTACTGATAAAAGTATTACCAACCTGCGGCAAGGGTCGTCCGGCCTGCGCCACCGTACCGGGCGCCGGTAACACGCGCGCCTTGATGTGCGCCTTGGAAGCGGTGCGGATTTTATCGCTGATCATCTCGGTGTAATCGCGCATGCCGTCGAGGATCGCCAGCTTGGGCTTGGTGACAAAGTCGACTGCACCCAATTCAAGTGCGCGCAAAGTAATTTCGGAACCACGCTCGGTCAGCGACGACACCATGAGCACTGGCATCGGTCGCAAACGCATCAGCTTTTCCAGAAAGTCGAGCCCATCCATGCGCGGCATCTCGACGTCAAGCGTGAGCACATCCGGATTGGTCTGCTTGATCAGGTCGCGCGCGACAATCGGATCGGGCGCAACGCCGACGACTTCCATGTCCGGCTGGCTGTTGATGATCTCTTTCATCACGCTGCGTATCAGCGCCGAATCATCGACGATCAGTACCTTGATTTTCATGTTGTTCCTTTCACCTAAAACAGATCGACATCACCAGAGATCGGAGCCGATTGCAACCGGTTGGCATAGTCCTGCTCGCGATTGACCAAGGTATTGTTGTTGAGTTGCTTGAGTTTCTTGACCAGCACCTTGCCGCTGCGCGGGAAGTAATAGACCTTGCGCGGATGAATGTCGTTGAGATCTTCTGCCAGGATGCGGATACCTTCCATCTTCAGGTATTCGCGCACGAATTGCGCATTGCGCTCGCCGACATTGATCGCAATGAAACCGCGCAAGACGTTGCCGCCACCGAACACCTTGGCTTCGAGATTTTCACGTCGCGCCCCGGCCTTCAGCAGTTCGTTGATCAGTACTTCCATCGCGTAGGTGCCATAGCGCATCGAGGCCGACACCGGGCTATCGATATCGGTACCGCCATACGGCAGCATGAAATGGTTCATGCCACCGATACCGCTGACACGATCCCGAATGCAGGCCGACACGCACGAGCCGAGGACAGTGACAATCAGCATATCCTTGGGTGTATAAAAATACTCGCCCGGCAGGATTTTGGCCGCATCGCAGTCGAAGGTACGGTCGAAATAGACATTGGTCGCAAATTGCTCTTGGTTGACTTTTTCCATGTTGACTACGCGTGGCGCAATGCGCTGCGTCCTTTCAGTCCGGGTTGGTCATCGAGTTCATAGACGGTCTTTCCACGCAGTTTGAAGGCGTCCGACACATACAAAAAATTCTCGGAATGGCCGGCAAACAGCAACGCATCAGGCTTCATCAACGGGGCAAAGCGCGCCAGTATCTTGCCTTGCGTCGGCTTGTCGAAATAGATCATCACATTACGGCAGAAAATCGCATCGAACTGACCCGGCAAGCCCCAGTCTGCACCCAGCAAATTGAGCTTCTTGAAGGTCACCAGCTGACGCAATTCCTGACGCACCCGGACCATGCCTTCCTGATCGCCTTTGCCGCGCTGAAAAAAACGCCGCGCGCGCTCGGGCGACATCTTGTCGAGCCGGTCGGCGGTGTAGACGCCATTGGCGGCCGTGTTAAGGACATTCGTATCGATATCGGTGGCAACGATGCGCACCGGCGGCGTTAGCGTATTGAATACTTCACAGGCCGTCATCGCCATCGAATACGGTTCTTCGCCGGTCGAACTGGCCGAGCACCACAGGTCGATCTGGCCATTGCGCCCTTTCAGGTGATCGGCCAGGATCGGGAAGTGATGCGCTTCACGGAAGAACGACGTCAGGTTGGTCGTCAGCGCGTTGGTAAAAGCTTCCCATTCGTCGGCATCATGACCGGCTTCGAGCCCGTCAAGATAAGTGACGAACGAGGTGATACCGGTTGCCCGCAAGCGGCGCGCCAGCCGGCTGTAGACCATTTCCTGCTTGCTCTCGGCTAGTGCAATGCCGGCCTTCTGATAAATCAGCGCCCGCACACGCTCAAAATCACGCGCGGTGAAATCGAATTCCTTGCTGGAGTCTTGTCTGCTTCCCGGGGCGGTTTTCAATGGATTTTTTTTCGATGATTTTAATTGTTCTGGGCTGACCGGTAACCGATCCGGAAGCCCCCCCAATGCTTGCCACCGACCAGAATCGGTACCGACAAGTCATGCATGACTTCGCCGGTATCGCGCTTGTACGTCTGCAACAGGAACGCATTGGTGCTGGCACCACAACGCTTGCCGGTACGGTCGGTAAAAATGCGTTTGGTACGGTTATTGACCAGGTCAACGTCATAATCGCCAGTCAGAATCTGTGAAAATTTCTTGTTATGGGTCGGAAAATAGCCATTGCTGTCGACCGCTCCGGCGTAGGCCAGGTGCGGCATCGCTTGCAATAGTGCTTCCTGAATCGGCGGAAAGGCACGGTCGGTATAGGTATCGAACTGGCTGCTGTGCTTGGGCGGATTAGTGCGAGGAATGGCCACATAGTGGCGGTCGAACAGCGCTTCGCGCGTAATCTGTCCCTGCACGATTGCGTTATCCATCAGTGCGCCGATCTCGCTCGCAGCAAGTTGTGCGGCGACGCGGACCGCATCATGCTGCGTCACCGCCTGTGATTGGGCGAGCGCATCAAAAATGGTTTCACCTCGTTCCGACAAGCGCATTGCCGCTGCGACCGCCCCCGGCAAATCAGCCTCGGTCGACATCATGCTATCGCGGATATCGGTAATGGCGCTACTCACCTGACGACTGGTACCGACCTGTTCGCGCGATGCTGCCGCAATCTGCCGTACTTCCTCTTCGGCGGTCGTGGCTGCACGCTCGATGTTGACCAGCGAGATATTGACTATTCCCACTTCGCTGGCGGCACCGCTGACACGCCGGTTCAGCGCGGTCATGCCGTTGGCAGCCAACAGTGCCTGCTGGTTAATTTCACGCACCATCGTACCGATTTCACCGGTCGCCAGATGCGTGCGCTGCGCCAGTTGCCGGACCTCGCCGGCCACCACCGCAAAACCACGTCCGTGTTCGCCGGCCCGCGCCGCTTCGATGGCCGCATTAAGCGCTAGCAAATTGGTCTGTGCTGCAATCTGGTTGATTACTTCCGTGATGGTAGAAATCTGACTGGATTTTTTTTGCAGGATCGCCATCAGTTCGGAGGCGGCCAATGCGTCGGCTTCGGCCCGGTGGATTTCCAGTAGCACTTTTTCAGTCGCGGCGCGCGCCAGCACGCTTTCGTTGTGTACCTCGCCGGTCACCTGAAAAGCCCGCTCGGCGTTAGCCGCAATCTGCTCGGTCGCGCTGGCGCTTTGACCTGCACTGACGGCAATCGCATCGGTGCTGGTGACATCGGCATCAATTTTTTTCTTGATGGACTCGATAAAAAACGCCGCCTCGGCAGCCCCGATCATGATGTGATCGATCTCATCGCCGATGCGCTGCGCAAAGAGACCACTGCGGTCGCGCCGCATGTTGATCGCCGCCGCCACGGCAACGCCAGCAGCAAAAGACAATACCGCAACGACCACCGGCCCCAGCGTGGAACCGCTCAATTCTTGCAATATCCAGGACGACGCAAAAGCGACTCCCACGGCAGCGGACAACCCTGTCAAAAAAGTGCGGACTTGCACGCCGGTACTCATAGTGATTCCTTGTCGGTGAATGACTGCTTCAAAACTGTTCCCATTCGTCAGCCGTTCCCGCACTGCGTAGTGCCGGCCTTGCCGCTACGGCCATCCGGCGCGGAGAGACCCGAGCCGACACCAGCGGTGATGCACCAGCATCTTCCTGTCCAAGCTTGAACAGCGCGACGGCCTGCAACAGCACAACTGCCTGCTGCTGCAGACTTTCTGCCGCAGCCGAGGCTTGCTCGACCAGTGCCGAGTTCTGCTGCGTCATTTCATCCATCTGACTGATGGCCTGATTGACTTCGGCAATGCCGGCGCTCTGCTCCTGACTGGCCGCAGTAATCTCGCCCATGATGTTGGCCACGTGCTGCACCGAACTGACAACTTCGTGCATGGTGAGACCGGCTGCATCGGCAAGACGGCTGCCGGCCTCGACCTTGTCGACCGAGTCGCTGATAAGACTCTTGATTTCTTTTGCTGCGGCGGCCGAACGCTGGGCAAGGCTGCGCACTTCCGACGCTACGACGGCGAAGCCACGGCCCTGCTCGCCGGCGCGCGCCGCCTCGACTGCCGCGTTCAACGCGAGGATATTGGTCTGAAAGGCAATACCATCGATCACGCCGATGATGTCGACGATCTTGCGCGAGCTGTCAGTAATCGAACTCATCGTACTGACTACCTGTCCGACAGCAGCACCGCCTCGCCGCGCCACGCTCGCCGCCGACATCACCAACTGGTTGGCCTGCCGGGCGTTGTCGGCATTCTGGCGCACGGTTTCCGTCAGTTCTTCCATCGACGAGGCAGTCTGCTCCAGCGAACTGGCCTGCGATTCAGTACGCGAAGACAGGTCAGCATTGCCCGAAGCAATTTCGCGGGAGGCGACCTCTATTGTTTGGGTACCACTGCGCACCTGGACGACGATGCTTAGCAAATTGCTGTTCATTGCCTGCAACGCCCGCAGCAAGTCGGTGACTTCGTCACGTCCGGTTACCGTAGTGGTCTGAGAATCCAGCTCTCCCTCGGCGACCCGGCGGGCAATCGTGACCGCCTGCTGCAAAGGCGCGGTGATGCTGCGCGTGATAACCCACGCCAGCAAGACA
Source organism: uncultured Burkholderiales bacterium (assembly GCA_903836575.1). Lineage (GTDB taxonomy): Bacteria > Pseudomonadota > Gammaproteobacteria > Burkholderiales > Burkholderiaceae_D > Actimicrobium. The sequence goes on along the minus strand of CAILRJ010000129.1, from coordinate 13,037 downwards.
CCGATGGCCAGCGCCACGACGCCACAGAGCAATTGCAATTGCATCAGACGTGCGTCGCCAGCGGAGGCTTCCGCCATCACCTGGCGCGTCGCACTCTGCTGTAACTCGACTAGCTTGTTGATCTCGACGAGCGTCTTGCGATTCATCGGATCGATACTGCCGTTGATAATTTTGATCGCCTCTTCGCTGTTAAATGCCATGGCTTGCCGCAAGACGTTTTTTAGTGGTGCGGCTAGCTCGTCATCGATGCGGGCGATATCGGCGACGAGTTTATTTTCAGCCTCACTTAGGCCCAGCGCGGCCAACGCATCGCGTGCCTGCGCATAGCGCTGACGCTCGGCTTTGACGGCCTGGTCATCTTTTTGCATCGCGGCCAGGTCGGACTGCAAACCGATGTCGCGCATCGCAATCCCGCCTACGAGCAACGCATTCTTCATCGCACCGGCCAGTTCAAGTTTGTGATTGGCCGTCGCCAGGCCCTCGACCAGATGTCGCTTGTTACTCGTGTTTAGCAAACTGCCCAGCACCAGCGCGAGCACAAGAATGACCAGGATGCTGCCGAAACCGAAGGCCAACCGACTTCCGATCCGCACGTTGCGCAAGTTCATTTCACGACTCCGGTTCAGGGGTGCGGCACGGAAACGGAATCACCCCGCCGTGCCGGGAGAAGCCCACTCAGGCAGCGATTTTTTCGATCAGGCCCATTTCGGCCGACGACATCAGTTTGTCGATATCGATCAGGATCAGCATCCGCTCATCGAGCGTGCCGAGACCGATCAGGTAATCGGTATTGAACGCGGTGCCCATCTCAGGTGCCGGCTTGATCTGCTCGGCCGACAAGGTAATCACGTCCGACACGCTGTCGACCACCATGCCCATGACGCGACCACTGATGTTGAGAATGATGACGACGGTGAATTGATCGTAGGTCGGTTCGCCAAGATTGAACTTGATGCGCATGTCGACGATCGGCACGATGATGCCGCGCAGGTTGACGACACCTTTGACAAATTCGGGTGCGTTGGCGATGCGGGTGACGGCTTCGTAGCCACGGATTTCCTGCACTTTCAGGATATCGATGCCGTACTCTTCCTTGCCCAGCGTGAAGGCAAGAAATTCATTACCGGCGATGTCGACGATAGCTTTCGCACCGTTGATCTGGGCGTTGATTTGGGCGGATTCTGACATGATGTTGTCCTTTAAGAGAAGATGGATTCGTCAATATTTTGACGACTGGAACGTAACAGGGCGGCGACATCAACGATCAGCGATACACCGCCGTCGCCCAGGATGGTGGCACCGGAAATACCGGCCACCTTGCGGTAATTCGATTCAAGATTCTTGACCACTACTTGTTGCTGGCCGACCAGGTCATCGACAAACAAGCCCGCCTTGCGGCCCTCTGATTCAAGGATGACGACGATGCCTTCGGATGGTTTGGTGTAGCGCGGTTCGATGCCGAATGTCTGGTGAAGCGCAATAAGCGGCAAGTATTCGCCACGTACTTTGATGACCTGGCCCTGACCGCTGATTTCCTTGACGTCGACCGGACGCGGCTGCAACGATTCGACTACGTAGCCGAGCGGCAGGATGTAGACCTCGTCGCCCACACGGATCGACATGCCATCGAGAATGGCCAGTGTCAGCGGCAACGCGATCGAAATCGTGGTGCCAAAACCCTTGGCCGAGCGGATATCGACGACGCCGCCCATCGCGGTGATGTTGCGCTTGACGACGTCCATGCCGACACCGCGACCAGATACATCAGTGACGATGTCGGCGGTCGAAAATCCGGGAGCAAAGATGAGTTGCCAGACTTCCGGGTCGGTCATCTCATCGGACACAGCCAGACCGTTTTCGGCCGCCTTCTGCAGGATGCGCTCACGGTTGAGTCCCCCGCCATCATCGCTGACTTCGATGACGATATTGCCGCCCTGATGCCCGGCCGATAGCGACAACCGGCCAGTCTCATTTTTTCCGCTGGCAAGCCGGATTGCCGGCGTTTCGATACCGTGATCAATGCTATTGCGAACCAGGTGCGTCAACGGATCAACAATGCGCTCGATCAGTCCCTTGTCCAGTTCGGTGGCCGCACCGACGGTGACAAAATCGACCTTCTTGCCCAGTTTGGTGGCCAGGTCGCGCACCATACGTGGAAAGCGCGCGAACACGTAGTCCATCTGCATCATGCGAATTGACATCACCGCCTCTTGCAGGTCGCGGGTATTACGAGTCAGTTGCGAGACGCTATCGAGCAGACGCTCGTGCTTCATCGGGTCCAGCGTATCGGTGCGCTGCTCGATCATCGCCTGAGTAATGACGAGCTCGCCAACGAGGTTGATCAGCTGATCCACTTTTTCGATGCTCACACGTATCGAGCTGGCTTCGGCCGAGGCCGTCTTGTCATTTTCACGGCGCTGGCCCGCACGCTTATCGGACTCGCCAGCGGCATGGCCAGCTAGCGCATCGTAGTGCGATTCGGACGCCGCCGAAGGCACCGCATCCTGCTCGATGACGACCGCCGCTGGCGTATCGGTTTTACCCTGCGGCACAAACGGCGGGAAAAAACCATAGCCCTGCTGCGCTTCCTGTTCCAGCAATGTGCTGACAGCGCCGGGCATCAAGTTACCGAAACGGCTGTCGAGCGGCTCGAAAAATCCGTACCCCAGTTCGGCATCGCTGGCGCTGGCCGGTGCCGGCAGCAGGGTAATTTTCAGGGCATCGGGGTCGAGCACGAACGAGCATAGTGCAATGATGTCATCGACCGATTCGTTGGTCGCGAGTTCAAAAACCGCACGCCCGTCTGGCAGTTGCGAACGAACAATGAAACCAAGCAAGCCTAGTTCACCGGCTAGCGCATCGGCATCACGTTCGGTGATGACTGGCAACTCGATATGAAAACGATGAGCGAAAACTCCATCGTCGGGCGCGCTCTCCGGCGCGAGCGGTGCTAATGCGATCGGCATCGGCACATGTACTTCGGACAGTGACTGCAACAGCATGCGGACATCACCGACCGCTTCAAGATCAACAACGGAACCGAGCCGATGCCCGTCGAGCTGCATCTTGAGAATGTCCTTGGTACTCAGAAAAGCTTCGACATGTTCTGTGGTGAGTAAGGTCTCGCCTTTGCGAATGCGATCCAGCAGCGTTTCAAGAACGTGTGTGACTTCACCCAGATCAGTAATGCCGAATGTCGAGGCTCCACCCTTGATCGAATGTGCCGCCCGGAAAATCGCGTTCAGGTCTTCCGGGTCAGGATTGCTCACGTTGACTGCGAGCAGTAGTTTCTCCATTTCCGCCAGCAATTCTTCCGTCTCCTCGAAGAACACCTGAAAAAATTGGCTTATGTCAATCGTCATTGCAGCGCTCCGTAAAACCGTAATGTTTGCGCAAGCGAGGCAACTGCTAGACCGCGCCAATGTGAAGAAAACAGCATGATTAGCCGATCACCTTCTTGACCACTTCCGTGAGACGCTGCGGATCGAACGGCTTGACCAGCCAGCCATTGGCACCCGCCGCCCGACCCTTGGCCTTCATTTCGTCGCTGGCTTCGGTAGTCAACATCAGGATTGGCACGCGCTGGTAACTCGGCAGTGCGCGCAACGAGCGGATCAGCGTCAGACCATCCATACGCGGCATGTTCTGATCGGTCAGCACCAGATCAAAGGCCTGCAGGCGAGCCTTGTCAAGCCCATCCTGACCGTCGACTGCTTCGGTTACCAGATATCCGGCCGCCTTGAGGCTGAACACCACCATTTGTCTGAGTGAACCGGAATCGTCCACTGCGAGTATCGATTTTGCCATTTATGCTCCGCTATGCTGTTGGTGTGTTCGTTGTTAGGAATATCGCGGCGCCGCGGTAACCCGGAAGATCGCCGCGTTTTTAAAATAATTCGATATCGCCCGATTCCATGTGCGTCTGGCTGACCGCCCTGCGCAACTGCGCGTCATCCAGCAGGACCCGGCAAGTGGCAACTTCAGCGCTGGCAATGTTGAGCTGCGCGATCACCTCATCGTCTGATGCACCCGGGCCGATCGATGCAGCCGTCTCACCAAGCACGCCGATCATGCCGCGCAAACTGTCCACATGACCGAGTGTGCGTTGCAGCAACTGACTGGTCATGTCCTGGAACTGCAACCCGGTGACAGCGGCATTGACGTGCCGGTCGATATCGTGCTGCAGTCCTTTCAGATGTTCACGATCGTCGTTACCGGTCGCACCGTTTTCCAGCAAGCGCGCGATTGCATCCTGCTGGACGCTGATGACGGCGTGAATGGACATGAAACTCGCGCCCAGTTTGTCAATCGCCTCGGTCAATAACAATGCCGTTTGGGTCAGATCGGTCTCGACTTCAGCAAGATGGCCAACACCTTGCCGGCACACGTCATCGAGCAATTGCCGAATCTGCTGTCCCAACGGATTAACCTGCGTTATCAAGATGTTCTCCCGGGATTCAATCTGGCTCATCGCGGTACGGCCGCAGCGGGAGATGGCACACGCACTGGAGCCGGAACCGACGTCCCTGTTAAATCAGATGGACCGACGGTTACTTCGGCACCGTCTTCGTCACCACTGACCACGTTTACCGCACGCGCGCCCTCACGCGAAGCGGCATCTTCTGCCTTTTTGTTCATGACGATAATGCTGATGCGACGATTGATCGGATTGAGAGGATTTTCCTTGTCGTAAAGTACTGCGGAGGCAAGTCCGACCACCCGCAGCACCTTACTTTCGGTCATACCGCCAAAGATCAACTCCTTACGGGAAGCATTGGCACGGTCAGCCGACAATTCCCAGTTACTGTAGCCCTTCTCGCCACTCGAATAGGCGGATGCATCAGTGTGGCCTGACAGGCTGATCCGGTTGGGTACGTCATTGAGCGCAAAACCAATTTCGCGCAGAATTTCCTTCGTGTAAGGCTGCAATTCAGCCTTGGCGGAAGCGAACATCGGCCTATTTTGCTCATCAATAATCTGAATACGCAAGCCTTCGCTGGTGATATCGAGTAGCAGTTGGTTCTTGAATTTGTTAAGCGTCGGATTGGATTCGATCATGGCTTCAATTTTTACCTTCAATGCCTTGAGCTGACCAGCCTCGGCTTTCTCCAGCGCTTTTTCGAGATCTGCCTGCGATGCTTTGATGTTGTAGGTTTTTTTCGGAGCGACGGTTTCACCCCGCTTAACCTGACCATCCTTGCGCGTGAGGTCCTGGCCACCACCTTGAATGACGCTGGAACTGTCACCCGAACCTGACCCCCCACCCATCGCCACCAACAACGGTGTCTGGAAATATTCGGCAATACCACTCAAGCTGCCCTTGGCGGTCGATCCAAGTAGCCACATCAACAAAAAAAACGCCATCATCGCTGTGACGAAGTCGGCATACGCAATTTTCCATGCGCCACCGTGATGCCCACCAGCAACTTTCTTGATGCGTTTGACGATAATGGGGCGCGTGCCTTCGTCAGCCATGTTGTGCCTCGCTGCGTGATGTCATTACTCGCTCGATTACTTGGATTTCGATAGCTTGATGTGTTCTTCGAGCTCGCCGAAGGTCGGTCGCTCAGTCGAAAACAAGACTTTACGGCCGAATTCGATGGCCAGCGCTGGTGCATAACCATTCAAACTGGCCAGCAATGTCACTTTGATGCACTGATAAATTTTGGTGGACTCGTCCAACTTTTGCTCAAGCAAACTGGCCAGCGGACCGACGAAACCATAAGCGAGCAAGATGCCAAGAAACGTTCCGACCAGCGCATGGGCAATCAACATGCCGAGTTCAGCCGGCGGCAAGCTGACAGATTCCATTGTATGCACCACACCCATCACCGCAGCAACAATACCAAAAGCTGGCAGACCGTCGCCGAGCTTGGCTATGCAATGTGCAGGCACGGCACCTTCGTGGTGATGCGTTTCGATTTCGTTATCCATCAGGTTCTCGATCTGGAAGGCGTCCATATTGCCGGACACCATGAGACGCAAATAATCCGTAATGAATTCGACCACGTGGTGATCATGCAAGATGCTCGGATACTTACTAAAAATCGGACTTTCTTCCGGCTTCTCGACATCACCCTCAATCGACATCAAACCCTCTTTACGTACTTTTGTCAGTATCTCGAACATCAGCGACATCAAATCCATGTACAAGGACTTGGTGAACTTCGACCCTTTGAAAAGGGTAGGAAGAGCTTGCACTGTGGCCTTCATGGCCTTGACGTTATTACCAACAAAAAAAGCGCCGAGTGCTCCACCGCCAATCATCAATAGTTCCAGCGGTTGCCACAACGCAGCAAGATGGCCACCAGCCATGGCGAACCCGCCAAACACCGACAGCATAACAACGACATATCCAATGATGACTAACAAGCAGTTACTCCAGTCGACACCGACGGCAGCAGCCGTCCGGCTGTTTAAAATTCACTATTCCAGATCTTCGCCACCAGCATCAATGGCATAAAATCATAAAAAAATGATCGCGCATCCACCCTCTTTACCAAAACCAAAACTTAGAATAAACCGCCTTGAGAATTTATCACAGGTAACAGTTCAACTGAAAGAAGGTGCGCGATTTTAAGGGCTAAAAAGCACAAACAAAATTGATCAATGATGGAATGTTATTGAAGTGAGGTTATTAAAAGACAATTTATGGCATTTTTACAGTGCTAAAAATCACTTCTTGCGCCAAAGATACAAAGATGGTCCACCGACTACAGGTTGGTGGATCTCGTCCGCTTCCTGCCCCTCGATTGCGAATTCGTAACTAATAAGTACGGCACCGGCTGGCATTTCCGCCTGAAACTTAAGCCATAACGGCGACATCGCCACCGGTGACAAATAAGCAAACACGACATCGAAACGTGAAAAATCAAGTAATTGATAGTCACCGCGAAGAAAGTGCGCGGGACTGCTGCGCAATCGAGCACGCAACAGGCTGAGCAACCACGGTAGCGGCGCCAGTTCGATACCAGAAAACTCGCTCTCAGGATGGCGCTTGGCAAGGTCAAGCACCAGTCCGCCAAGCCCGCTACCGATATCGATGCCGCGCAACGCACGTGCAGGCAGTAGCTCACTCACCGCTTTCCAGACGCTGGACCCCGACAAATACAAAGGAACCTGCGTGCGATAGGTGCTCCAGTAAAGACTCAACATGAATAAAAAAGCCAACAGAAAAATCCATGGTGGCAATTGCAATCCAAGTGCCAGCACGAGCGCCGGCGCGAACAGCAACTGGATGGGCAACCACCACGTCGCTAACTCATGAAAACGTGACAGCAACGCGGCAATCAATCCTTGCAGGATCGCCAGTAGCAAGATTGGCAGCACCCAACCGATTGTTTTCCAGAGAACGACCGCACCGATTACTACGATGATTAAAGAAAGAAATTGCAAAAAAAGAGCCCGGACTGCGGGGGCTTTCAGCGAGATGGAAAGAGGGCAAGACAGAAATGGCAAAACGGGCACTCTTCGACGAGAAATACGGGCAGCGACATCATGCCCACTAGATCACGCCGTGGCAACTGCTGCTTGTGCGGCTTCCTTGGCCTTACGGGTTTTACCAGCCCGCGACGGCATGTGACAAAGGCCACAGGTATAGTCTGCGTTAAGATCGAGTTGGTGTACGACAAAGTGACCACTGCATTCAATACAGCGGGCGGTGCTCAACATTTTGCTGTCGAAAAAACGCACCAGCGTCCATGCACGAGTCAATGACAGTACTGGCTCGTCGCCGCTTGTCGGACCCATTTGTTCCAGGTATAGCTTGTAGGCCTTGACCACAGCAACAATGCCCGTTATGTGGGCGTGTTCTTGCAAGAATTTGTAGATATTGATGAACAACGACGAATGCACGTTCGGTTGCCACGTAATGAACCAGTCGGTCGAAAATGGCAGCATGCCCTTCGGTGGCGAAACACCCTTAAGTTCTTTATAGAGTTTTAGCAGACGCTCACGTGATAGTGATGTTTCGGATTCCAGCAACTGCAAGCGAGCTCCCAACTTGATCAGTTCGATCGCCAGCTGAATTTCATGGGATTCTGTGACTACACTTTTTTTTGCCATGAGTTCACCTCGACAGATTGCTTGTTTGACGGACTATCCGAACAGCATGAAAAAGTTATCAGGCGATTTCTTCGACGCCCTGACTAGCCATCAGGATCGCAGCATGCGACTGCGACAATGCGCGATCCTTGTTGTAGTTGGTCAGCATGCCGAGGATGGCGCCATCTTCAAATCGGAAACGAGCCAACATCATGCTGGTCCCGGACAACTTGAGGATCTGCGCATTGTTGAGACCGGCAATAAGGTCTGCAATTTCGCTGCTGACCCCAAGACGGTAAATCGCTGTTGCCTTATCAGCGCGGATCATTTGTTGCGCCAACATCAGATAACCCAGATTTGCATCGCGGATTTCAGCCATCATCACATTCGTATCCATTGTTTTGCCCCTCAGCATTTTGTCCGGAAAGCATTTTGCTCCACCGGTGACTGCATTCTGATCGGGCGAACAAAGGGGGGAAATAGGCACTTGTCGGTATTTCTTGACGGAAACAAGACCATGGACATTGACGGAGTTTGTCTTACAAGCCCCATGCGTATGGAACTATCACCAACTCGATGTGGTGAGAAATGGCTCTGGAGCTCAGGTTTGCGTCAGCCGTCGAACATTCAGAACAACAGCTTCTGAGCAGAAATGATCGTTTTTCGCAAACTATCTGGCGCACAGATAAAAACAAAAAATTGAGCTACTACAATAAAATAAAATATCGTGTTGCTCAAATACATCAATTACTCATCATTGACGGCATAAATTCCGCAAACTTTAGAGCTGAGGAGCAAATTAGTTTGGGATACATGACCACTCGTAAGTAGGTTATCGGTCGCTGAACAGCAAACTTTAGGCTAAACGAAGAATTTATTTTTCATGCTCAAATAAATATCCTCAGCACGTCATCTGACTTTGACAGCAAAGCGCGAATGGCACTGACGCTTGACAGAGGGAAGGTGTACCGAAACACCAGCAGTCGCAAGAGCGACAAATTGATTGATGCAATCCTGCGGCACGCGTTATTCGTTGGGCTCGATGCAGAATTACAAACCCGTGCACTCCGGATTTTTCTCATCTGAAAGCTCCACGGACACCGAAACTAACGAAATTTGGCCGATCGTGGCAGACTTGCTGCACTTTTTTATCCGGCCATGGTGGTTGTTAGCTGCTGATATTAGGTGCCATCAACTTCACAAATACACCCCTGGCCGCGCGTGGCAACACTGCCACCTTCCTACCAGACGAAGGCACAACCAGGACACTGATTATCACGGGTTCATACAGGTTATTAAGCGTGGGTTCGACCCATGTCGACTTCCCTTTATAGCCGGCTTGTCAAAGTAGGATTACAGTGAGTAACACGGCAAATACGACGTCCTTGGAGTATCGATACATCAAGCATTTCTCCCTGATAGGGCTGGTGTCTTAGGTGGACTCCGCCGTTTTCGCGCAATTGTGCCCGCGTCAAGAACTAAATCCAGACGAACCGCTGCCTTCCGAACGCATATTAAAAAAAATTATGCTTCATAAATATCAACATTTTGTTATCTTAATACCCTGACAATCTCGGATTGACTATGACTACTCTCATCGTGCATCACACCATTCGCATTCTTACGCTGGAATCGGGAGAGACATTTACGGACCAAGGCAAAGAAAACGATATCGTGCTGCAGGAGCTGTCAGATGGCTGGTGGGTGCATTTTATCGGAGAAGGCGGCAAGGTCGAAAGCTACGACATGCCGTTTGCCAGCTATGGCAGTGCGCTTGGCACTGCCAAGGCAGCGGCAGAATTTTCCGCTGAATAGACGATCGCTCAAAAACGTCAGGATTGCGCCTCGGCAAGGCGCCTTTGGCGCTCTTCTTCTTCCTCGCGAGCTAACGCAATTTCGCGTATCACTGCACCGACATCAGCCTCGTTTTCAGGTACCGCAACCACACCAGTCAATGGCGTATCCGGCGTCAGCAATCCAGCCTTGTACAGCCCCCATATCTCCTTACCAAACTGACTGGTAAGCAACTCCGGCACGACGACGCCAAAAAAATTCGCGAGATTACTTACATCACGATCAAGCATGTCGGCGGCCACGCTGCTACCCGCGGCATCAATGGCTTGCGGCAGATCGATGATGACCGGACCTTGCGCATCAACAAGAATGTTGTATTCGGACAGATCGCCATGGATCACCCCCGCACACAGCATGAGCACGACCTGGCGCAACAATATCGCGTGGTATTCCAATGCCAGCTCACGGGTTAATTCGACATCGTTGAGGCGCGGTGCGGCGTTTCCATCGGCTGCCGTAACCAACTCCATCAAGAGAACCCCTTCGAAACAAATATAGGGAACAGGTACACGCACACCGGCAGCAGCGAGCTTGTAGAGTGCATCGACTTCCGCATTCTGCCAGACCTCTTCAGCCATTTTGCGGCCGTATCGCGTGCCTTTTTCCATCGCACGGGCTTGTCGACTATTTTTTACACGCCGGCCTTCCTGATAGGCTACCGCCTGATGAAAACTGCGTTCGTTGGCCTCCTTGTAGACCTTTGCACAGCGCACATCGTCGCCACAACGTACCACGTAGACAGTGGCTTCCTTGCCGCTCATGAGCTGGCGCATCACTTCATCGATCAGGCCTTCTTCAATCAAGGGCTGGATTCTTTTGGGGGTTTTCATTGGTATTGCCGAATTGGGTAATAGTTCGCATACAACTCTGCGCAAACAGGAAAATCGACTGACCGCGTCGGCAAACAACGGTTACTGCGACACGACGAACAGGGGGGTAGCATACTGAACCGCTCTGCGCTTCGTCGAGCAACAGTGTGCCAGACGAAGGCCGCAGTGTAACCCGCCGGCCTATGGCAGCGCGCTTTCGGAGGTGTAAATAGTAATGATTCTAAAACTCGGGGCGGCCGATGGCGGCCCTGATGCCGCTTCTTGCCTTAAAACTCTTCCCAATCGCCGTTAGCTTGTATGGCCGGTATCACCGACAGCTTTTTTGGCACAGCCAGTTTGACACTAGCGTGCTTTGAGTTGACCCTTGCTGGAACTGGCACGCGCGACGTCGCCTGACGGATGGCTGCGGGCCTTTGTGGAGCAATCGATGCCGGCCCGCCTGCAAACTTGAAGTGTCCTACTACAACGGTTAACATGGCTGCTTGGTCCTGCAGCGATTCGGCTGCCGCTGATGCTTCTTCGACCAGTGCTGAATTCTGTTGCGTTACGCTATCCATCTGGATAATGGCCTGATTGATCTGCTCTATGCCAACAGTCTGCTCCTGACTGGCAGCCATGATCTCAGCCATGATATCGGTCACATGCCGGGCGCTACTGACGACCTCATCCATCGTCCTTCCAGCCTGTCCGGCCAAACGTGTGCCAGCGTCAACCTTTTCAGCCGAATCGTTTATCAAGGTTTTGATTTCTTTTGCGGCTCCTGCCGAACGCTGCGCCAGATTGCGCACTTCACTGGCCACCACCGCAAAACCCCTTCCCTGCTCGCCGGCACGGGCGGCTTCAACCGCCGCATTTAGCGCAAGGATGTTGGTCTGAAATGCAATTCCGTCAATGACACTGATGATGTCGGCAATTTTCTTGGAAGAATCATTAATCGAACTCATCGTTTCAACGACTTGCGCTACGACACTGCTACCCTTGCTGGCAATATCCGATGCCGATGAAGCAAGGCTATTGGCTTGCCGCGCATTATCGGCATTTTGCCTTACGGTCGAGGTCAATTCCTCCATTGATGAGGCAGTCTCTTCGAGTGAGGCGGCTTGCTCTTCGGTACGACTGGACAAGTCATGATTACCACTGGCGATCTGGGACGACGCTGTCGCCATCGTTTCAGTCCCGGTCCGCACCTGCCCGACGATATCAATCAGGTTATCGTTCATTGCCTTCAGAGCCGTTAGCAGTTGTCCGATCTCATCCTTGGAACGCACATCAATATGCGAGGTCAGGTCACCAGTCGCAACCGTTTGCGCTACGCGTGTTGCCTGCGCGAATGACTGCGATAATCTTCTTACCAGCAATACTCCAGCAACGGCAGTGGCGAGACTGACCAGCGCAGCAATCAGCATTAACTGCCAGATTGCATGCGACATCAGCAATACCGCCTCATCGGCGCCCTTTTTACCCAGCGCAGCGTTATAGGCCAGATGGGCATCAAACCCTTTTTGAACCGATGAATACAAAGGCTGATTCAATAATGCAAGATCACGCGCTTCTTCGTTTTTATCTTCATTTGCCAACGCTACGGCTTTTAGTCGCATGACATCGTAAGCAACCACGCTAGCAAGAGTTGCTTTCAGCAAACGGCGGTCCGTGTCATCGGAAATATAGTCGCGTTCATAGGTGGCGAAAACCTCTGCTGCCTTCGCTTGAAGGGCGGCCATACGCACCGTCATCTCACTGCGCTGAGCGGGGTCCTTCAGTGCAAGATACTGCCAAAACTTAGTCCGCAACTCCGACACTTCCGTATAAGCAGCATCGATCAGTCTGAAGCTTGGTACCGTATTGACATTGGCGTAATTGGCTGCCGTATAAACGCTCCGTATCTGATATAGACCAACGCAACTGATACCGACAAGGCCAGCGACGGCCACAAAAATCAATGCATACAGACGTTGTGCGATGGTCATTGGATTTCCCGATAATGAAAGAAGCACGTCATACGCAGGGACTCGCGTAGCCGCGATAATATCAATCAAATTACCAAATAAAACCATTTATATAGAAAAATTATTTAAATTGATTTAAATTTAAAAAATATTATTAACTAACAATCTAATGCCATACAATTTTAAAGAATGATCGCACGCAAAAAAAAAGCCCTTGTTTCCAAGGGCTTTTTCTTTTCAATCTGGCGGAGACGGTGAGATTCGAACTCACGATACAGGTATAAGCCGTATGCATCCTTAGCAGGGATGTGCCTTCGGCCACTCGGCCACGTCTCCACGCGTCAACAGGTCGTTAAACTCATTT
>CAILRJ010000128.1 GCA_903836575.1 uncultured Burkholderiales bacterium | reverse complement strand
GCAGCGACAAGGCGACCCGCAAGGCTTTGTTGTGGAGCATGCGCAAAAATCCGACCGACTGGAGTCGCAAGCAAACCAATGCCATGCATTGCCTGCAGCGTTCGAAACTGCAAAGCGCCCGCGCCTGGCGGCTCAAGCAGGCGCTGCGCGATATGTACACCCAAGGTGTGGCGGCCAACTGTGTACGGCTGGCCGAAGCAGCGTTATTGCGCTGGATTTCTTGGGCGCGACGTTGCCGGCTTGAGCCGTTCAAACGACTGGCAAACACGCTGAAGGCGCATCTGCCGGGTATCGTGCGCGGCATGCTCGACGGGCGCAGCAATGCGTATGTAGAAGCGATGAACGGCTTGCTCCAGCAAACAAAAACTGCCGCGCGCGGTTTTCGCACTGCCTCCAATTTTGTGGCCATCGCTTATCTGCGCATGGGCAAACTTACGCACTTACCGAAAAGCCCGTTTGCGACCGCGGTATCACGTGCGGCTGGCATAACGCGATATCGGGACGGGCGTCAAGTTCCACTGGAAACGGCATAGAACCGTTCGGAGGCAGTGGCTTTTTTATTTTAAAGAAGCGAAGGTTTGCGAGTAAAACGTTGGGTTTCGCAAGCGCAGCACCAACCTACCGCGCTTGAAATAAGTTATACGCGTCATTCATTTTAATGGCGCTGACGGTGTTGTTTCATCAATTGCGTTTTCGCGTTTAAATTCCTAATACTATAAAAATTTCATCCTTTGAATCGATATATTTTTTTACTTGCCGCTCGGCGATATCCAAACTTGCCTGAACATATTCATCGTGACTTGAGTAATCAGATTTCTCGACATCCCAAATATCATAAGTTGGCACAAATCTGTTGCCCTTCTTTTTCCACACTTCCCCGCCAGTAATTCTAATCTGAGCTGATCTCAATGCAGCGACTGCTCGTCGCGCTGCATCAGGAATCAGGCCAACATCAACAATTCCTTCACTCTTCAGGGAGACGCCTTCTTGTTGCAGTATGGACAAAAACGCCGATGGCACACATTTCGATTCAATCATGATCAAGCTACTCCAGGGGTCTAAAAAGTCGGTGGTAGATCACACCAGATTCATGTTTAATAAATTCAAACGCGCCTTCAACGCCCCTGAGGGAACCTGGAATAGTTAACATTTCTTTGGGTAGCCCTGTGCTTGGCTGGATGACCGTTGAAATTGAACCTGAAGCAGCATTGTTCTCAACCATCCGAGGAAAACCATGAAAGTCTCCCGTTTTCATTTGACCTAGTACACGCTCACTGTAGTTCGTGCCGTTAAAGAAGTTTGCTGCTGCGGTCACCCCCTTTGTAGTCCCACAAACGCCACCGACAAAGCCGTTAATTATATTTTCCCCAAGCGCTCTTTGCTCAGGCGTCTCAGGGAAATTTAGTCTTTCCCAAAATGACGGAGACGGATTGGTTGACGGGACGTACCGTCCATAACCGTAGCTTCCCCAACGATCAAGACCCGACGGATCCACAAACGAAATTGGATTCCCTCCGACATAGCCATAAGTATTAATGCCGCCCACCAAGCCAATCGGATCGCTCTCGACATACCTCCCTGTCAGCGGATCATAATCCCTGTAGTAGTTGTAATGCAGGTTAGTTTCCCTGTCAAAGTACTGCCCCGCAAACCGTGGGTTAAACGTGAAAGCCCCCTTGTTACTCGGATTCTCATTCGGCACCGTCGACCCGAATGGCTCGCTACTCCACTTCCACACCGGAACATTCGCCGCATCGGTGATCAGCCGTGGCGTGTTGAGCTGGTCGCTGTGGATGTAATAGATCGCGGCAGTGGTCGCGGCTACCGTCACGGCAACGGGCGCCGATACGGTGGCCGTGCCCAAGTTATCGGTTGCCTTCGCCGTCACGCTGTAGCTGCCAACCGGCACAGCCGTCCAGTTGAAGACGTACGGTGGCTGTGTCACGGTACTCAGGAGGGTGGTGGCATTAAAAAACTCGACCCTGGCGATGGTGCCATCGCTGTCGCTGGCGGTCGCGGTCAGCGTAATCGCCGCTGGGGCCACCGCGTTCGTGGACGAAGTGGCGAGACTGACCACCGGCGCGGCATTGTTGATCACCGTGACGCTGATCGCCGGGCTGGTGGTGACGCCACCGCTGTCGCTGGTGGCTTTTGCGGTGATGCTGTAACTGCCTGCCGCCACGTTTGACCAGGTCACCGCATACGGCTCAGTGGTGGCCGTGCCGATCAGGGTGGTGGCCCGATAGAACTCGACTTTGCTCACCTTGCCTTTGCTCACGCTGGCACTGGCTTGCAGCGGGATGCTGGCCGGGGTGACATAGATGGCATGGTTGAGCGGGGCGGTGATGCTCACCGTCGGTGCGGTGCTCTGGAGGACGTTGACCGTGATCGGCGCGGAGGTCGTGACATTATTGGCGTTGTCGGTGGCGTGCGCGGTCACGGTATAGGTGCCGGCCGGGACATTGGTCCAGTTGAATGAGTAGGGTGCCTTGGTATCGGTGCCGATCAGCGTCGCGCCGTTGTAGAAACTGACCTTGCTAACCTTGCCGAAGAGGCCGCTGTCGGCTGCAGTGGCTGCCAGCGTGATCGTGGCAGGTCCGTTGAAATTCGCGTTGCTGACCGGAGAGGTGATGCTGACCGTCGGCGCGACGTTCAGTTTGACGATCACCGTGATCGGCGCCGACGTCGTGACCCGGTTGGAACTGTCAGTCGCCCGTGCCCTGATAATATAGATGCCAACCGGAACAGAAGCCCAGTTGACGGTGTAAGGTGCCGTGGTATCGCTGCCTATTAACTTCAAGCCGTGGTAAAACGCCACCTTGCTGACCGTGCCGCCGATATCGGTAGCAGACGCCGCAGCGCTCAGCGTGATCGTGGACAATCCCGCGAAATTCGTATTCGTGACCGGTGCCGTAATACTGACTGTCGTCGCCTGCACCTGCACGCACGCCGCCATCAGCAGCGCAGCTGCCAGAATTCGTTTCAACATGAAGAACTCCCTGCTCGTCCTCGGGACGAGATTGTTATTTTGAAGACCGCTGGTCGTGCTTGTTGGTGCTTGTTCGTGCTTATTTCAGTACGGCGACGGGCATGTCACCCAGATACACGTAGTCCTTCTGCGCTGTGCCGGTACGTTCGCTGATCAGCCGGCCTTCCATGTCGTAGTGAAAGTCGGGGGTCTCGGTCGGCGTGGTTTTTTGCACGCGCTGGCCCAGGCCGTTGATCTGGTATTGCACGACGCCGATGGCGGTTGTCGCCGACACCATCCGGCCACGCGCGTCGTAGCCGAACGTACTGGCGCCGTTGCTGGTGATGCTGCCGTTCAGGTCGGTGCCCAGAGT
>CAILRJ010000127.1 GCA_903836575.1 uncultured Burkholderiales bacterium | reverse complement strand
GCCGGGTGCCATGCTGCTATCGTGCGCTTGTCGGGCGGGTACTCACCGCGCCAGCAAATTGAGCTGGCAGTCAATGTCGCGCAAAAGGCCAGTGAACGCCGTCTCAGCAAGCGCGTGCGTGCAAGGCACGGAGCTTCAGTCGATCAATTCGTGCACGAGGTCGACAGTATCGAGGCGGGTAGTTGGGTCGAGTTTGTCAGTTGTAATGGCCGGTCCGGGGTGTACCGGCTGGCCTGGATCAGTCCGCTGCGCACGCGCTTTATTTTCAGCCACCGGCACAGCGAAAAATGGTTTGTATTCACTGACCATGAACTGGCACTTGCTTTACGCGAGCAGCACGCCCATGTCTTGCCGCAAGAGTCGGTGGTTGCCCGAGCGCTGCATACCGCGCTCGGGCAGGCGTCAGACTGCGACATTGCAACCGGTGATCTTTAGTCGCCGATCTTCAGGTCGATGGTGCGTGCGGTGCCATTTTTTCCCGGAAATTCGGCGAAGGCGCTACGCACCATGTAAGGCATCACCACGGCCAGCGCCGGATTCTCACCCTGACTGTTGACGCGCACGTCATACAGACTCTTGCCATTGGCATGGCGGCTGATCAGCACATGCAACTGGCGCTTGTAGATTTGATAGATGCGTTCCTGATAATCAACAATCGGCGGTCCGCGGAAAAACGGATCGTAGCCAAAGCCGAAATGACGGCGCGAATAGAAACCGCCACCGTAGAAGCCGCCGCTATAAAAGAACGGATCGACGTAGACCGGTTGTACGGTACGTACGTCGACCATGTCGACGTTATAGGACAGGACGATTTTCAGGCTGGGCGACTTGCCGGTTTCGGCTTCGGTCAAGCCAAGACGGCGGACTTCGTTGCGCACCAGGTTTTCGTAGTTCAGATATTCCAGGTCCTTGTTCTGGACTTCAGAGCGCTCGAAGACGTAAGTCTGGTCGGGCAGGGCGGCTGGCCAGTCACTGAATACGGTGACATTGCTGCGCACGGTGCTGGCGCAACCGGCCAGCAGGACAAGCAACGCGGCCAACAGGGGCACGGTAAGGCGTTTCATGGGGATCTCCTTGGACAATGTCGTCCAGCCTAGCGTGTTTTCGGGAACGCTGCCCGCGCCAGCGAGTCTGTTAGCGAGGGTTTTCGAAGAAAATGTAGTTGGAGCCGAAATCACTGATCTCGAAATACACTTTTTTCTCGCCCGGATCAGCGATCATGTTCAGGTTCTCATCGAGTACGCCATAGCCAAACCGGTAGGTGCGCGGTTTGTTGTCATCGGTCCCCATCGCGGTGGTGATCTTGTCGATACCAACGAAGCGACGTACCAGTTTGTCGCCGGCATAAAATTCCAGCACGCCGTTGGTGCCGGTCCAGTTCTGTACCGACCGGCTGATTTTGTTCTGCTGTTCTTTTGTGCAGGCGGCGGTGAGTAATACCAATGCGCACAGCGCTGCTGTTGACACAATCTTCATGCTTGACTCCGATGCTTGTAAAATGCCATGTTGCCTTAAACGTCGAGAAAACCCAACCCTATGCGTACTGATAATCCTCCCACCATCTTTCGCGAGCAGTACACACCGCCCGCTTATTTTGTCGATACCGTCGACATGGGATTCGATCTCGATCCAGTCGAGACACGCGTCATCACCCGCATCGCGCTTACCCGCAACGTTGCCAGTGACGACCATACCATCACGCTGTCCGGCGACGAACTCCGGCTGATCAGCATCAGCATGAACGGCAAGCAATTGGACGAGCAGGCATTTCAGCTCGTCGATGGCAATCTGCTGATCGCCAATGCGCCGGATCAGGCCGATCTCGAAATCGAAACGGCTCTCGTGCCACAGAATAATACGTCGCTGATGGGCCTGTACGTATCGAGCGGAAATTTCTTTACCCAGTGCGAAGCCGAGGGCTTCCGCAAAATCACCTTCTTCCCTGATCGTCCCGATGTGATGGCGAAATACACCGTGATGCTGCGCGCCGACAAAGCGGCGTATCCGGTGCTGCTCTCGAACGGCAACCTGATCGATCAGGGCGAGCTTGCCAATGGCCGCCACTTTGCGCTGTGGGAAGACCCGTTCAAGAAGCCCTCCTATCTGTTTGCGCTGGTGGCCGGCAAGCTGGTCTGTCAGGAAGAAATCATGCGGCTCAAGTCCGGCCGCGACGTGCTGCTGCAGGTCTGGGTCGAACCTGGCAATCTGGACAAGACTCAGCATGCGATGGATTCGCTCAAGAACAGCATCACGTGGGATCAAGAGCGCTTCGGGCTGGAACTCGATCTGGACCGTTTCATGATTGTTGCCGTCGGTGACTTCAACATGGGCGCGATGGAGAACAAGGGCCTCAACGTCTTCAATACCAAGTTCGTACTGGCCAATCCGCGCATCGCGACCGATGTCGATTACGCCAACATCGAAGCAGTCGTCGGCCACGAGTATTTTCATAACTGGACCGGCAATCGCGTGACCTGCCGCGACTGGTTCCAGCTCTCGCTCAAGGAAGGACTGACGGTGTTTCGTGATCAGGAATTTTCGGCCGATCTGGTTGGCTCCGAGTCCGGTCGCGCGGTCAAGCGCATCGAGGACGTCCGTGTGTTGCGCCAGGCCCAGTTTCCGGAAGACGCGGGTCCGATGGCGCACTCGGTGCGGCCCGACTCCTATCTCGAAATCA
This sequence comes from uncultured Burkholderiales bacterium, assembly GCA_903836575.1. Classification (GTDB taxonomy): domain Bacteria; phylum Pseudomonadota; class Gammaproteobacteria; order Burkholderiales; family Burkholderiaceae_D; genus Actimicrobium. Next base: position 2,030 of record CAILRJ010000127.1, on the reverse strand, counting down.
ATAATTTCTACACCGTCACGATTTACGAAAAGGGCGCTGAAGTCGTGCGGATGTACCAGACCCTGTTCGGTCGGGACGGTTTCCGCAAGGGCATGGACCTGTACTTTGAACGCCATGATGGTCAGGCGGTCACCTGTAATGATTTCCGTGCGGCGATGGTTGATGCCAACGGGCGCGACCTGAGCCAGTTCGAACGCTGGTATAGCCAGGCAGGTACACCGCAGGTCCGCGCCAGCACGCGCTTTGACAGCACGGCCGGCACGTACGCAATCACGCTGACCCAGCATTGCGCGGCCACGCCCGGCCAACCCGACAAATTGCCGTTCCATATTCCGGTCGCAGTGGGTCTGCTCGATCGTCAGGGCAAAGACATGGCGCTGGTCTTGCAGGGACAGACGGCGGCAAGTGCCACACCACAGCACACCCTCGTGCTTGAACTGACCGAGGCCGAGCAGACCTTCGTGTTCACGGGAGTGACTGAACAGCCGGTGCCATCGATACTGCGTGATTTTTCCGCGCCGGTGGTCCTGTCGATCGATTACAGCGATGAGGAGCTGGCCTTCCTGATGGCCAATGACAGTGATGCGTTCAATCGCTGGGAAGCTGGCCAGCGTCTGGCGACACGCCGTTTGCTGGCGCTGGTCGATGTGGCGAACGACGGAAAGGCCGCTGCTGACACCTTGCTGGCGCGCGCCTTGCGCGCGACGCTCAATGACCGGCAGCTTGGCACCTCGTTTCGCGAAGTGATTCTGACCTTGCCATCCGAAACCATGATCGCCGAAGCCATGACCGTGGTTGAGCCGCAAGCGATCCGCGCCGCGCGCCAGTCCTTGCGTCTGGCGCTGGCGACGACATTGCGTACCGATCTTGAAGCGGCCTATGCGGATAACCAGACTCCAGGTGCGTATCAGCCCGATGCGATCTCGTCGGGCAAGCGGGCATTGAAGAACGTCGCGCTGGCGCTGCTGGCCGAACTCGACGATGCACCAGTGCACGAACTGGCGCAAAAGCAGCTTGATGAAGCCAGCAACATGACGGATCGGCTGGCCGCGCTGGCGGTGCTGATCAACACCGGTGCGCCGGGCCGGGATGCTGCGCTGGCCGGTTTCTACCAGGAGTTCGAGGCCGATCCGCTGGTCATCGACAAGTGGTTCACGCTGCAAGCGATGGCGCGTGACACCGACGTTGCCGCCGTGCGCACATTGATGCAGCACCCTGCCTTCACACTGAAAAATCCCAATCGCGCACGCAGTCTGATATTCAGTTTTTGTAATGGCAATCCGGCGCAATTCCACGCCAGTGATGGCAGCGGATATGCCTTCTGGGCCGAGCAGGTGATTGCCCTTAACGGCATCAATGCGCAAGTCGCCGCCCGTCTCGCGCGCTCGCTGGATCGCTGGCGCAAATATGCCCCGGCCCGTCAGGAACTGATGCAGCAAGCGCTCCAGCAGATCGCCGCTGCGCCAGCCCTTTCGACGGATGTACAGGAAGTGATCAGCAAGGCAATTGCCAACTGAAACGAACGCAAAGAGACCACCATGAAACGTATCAGCCTGACCCAGCACTTGGTTGAAGAACAACGTAACCACAACACCATTCCGGCCGAATTGCGCTTGTTGATTGAAGTCGTGGCCCGTGCCTGCAAGACCATCAGCCATGCGGTTGGCAAGGGCGCGCTGGGCGATGTACTCGGTAGCGCCAACATTGAAAATGTACAGGGTGAAGTACAAAAAAAGCTCGACATCATCAGCAATGAAATCCTGCTGGAAGCCAACGAGTGGGGCGGTCATCTGGCCGCGATGGCTTCCGAAGAAATGGAAACCATTCACCTGATTCCGAACCGCTATCCGATGGGCGAGTACATGCTGTTGTTCGATCCGCTTGACGGCTCCAGCAATATCGACGTGAACGTGTCAATCGGCACGATTTTCTCTGTGCTGAAGGCGCCCGATGGCATGGCCACACCGACCGAGCAGGATTTTCTGCAGCCTGGCGTCAAGCAAGTCGCGGCCGGTTATGCCGTGTATGGT
>CAILRJ010000126.1 GCA_903836575.1 uncultured Burkholderiales bacterium | reverse complement strand
TGCCCCGCTGGCGATTTTTTCTTCCCACTCGGGATCGATGGCCATGAGCAGCGGAACCAGTTCTTCGCGCTGCACCGGTTCGGCATTCATCGATTGCCATTTGCGCGGTGTCTTCACCATCATCGGCGTGTCCTGCTCGATATGGATGTCGGTAAACACCTGGCCGATGCTGACGAGTTCGATGATCTCTTGCAGCAGGTCGCGAAACAGGACGGTCGGGGCATTCATCAGGATTCTCCGGTTGAGTTGTCAGCGCGGCAGGTTGCGATACACCCGCTGCGCATAAGCCGCGCGTTGTGCCGGCTGGCTTGAGTTGTAGGCGCCGACGGCGTCCCATGAATTGCCGAGTCGCTGCATGTTCTGTGACAAAATCCACGCCCCGACATGGATGCTGGTGCAGGGGTCGCGCAATTGCTGCTCGCCGATACCGTACTGGCGCAGCAGCGGAAACCAGCGGCTGTTAATCTGCATCAGACCCAGGTCGTAGCTGCCATTGCGATTGCGATTGATCGCATCGGGATTCATGGCCGACTCGGTGCGCGCGATCGCTACCAGCATTGCCGGGTTGACGCCGTAGCGTTGGGCGGCTTCTTGCCAGCAGGCGTGGGCGGGCGGTGCGATTGGCAGCAACAGCAATGCCGTGAGCGCGGTCATTGGCGTCGATAGAAGGCGGTGTGATGGTTGCATGTCACGGTGGCGCAAAATTCGGCGCTGGTGGCGGTGTCAGCGAATTGGTAACTAGATAAAGATACGTTCCACTCGTTGCGTGCGGTACATTACTTGTTGACTGACAAACTAAAATATTACCGGATCTGTCCGCTCCCATTGATCCAGGTTCTTGCAAAATATTACCAAACGAGGTTGTCATGTTGCATGGATCACCTGCACTTATTGCAGGTAGTAAGACGCTGTTAGTTTCTATATAAGACGTTATTACGTGATCCATGGCTAAGATCGTGCCAAATAATGCTCTAGCACCAAGGCCATACTGCCAATAGTCTCCGTTTTTAAGCGTGAGATTTCCGAACTCCGACCTGATATCACCGTCCACATTAACTTGGCCACTGACATTCACATTGCCTGGCACGCCCGGTATGCCGGGCAGTGCCAGGTTGCCTTCCATAGTCAGGTTGCCGTTTTGATCGAGCGCCAGCGGTGTCCAGCCGCCACCATTGCTCATGTAGGCACGGCCCGTATCCAACGTGGCATACACGTCGCCGGCCTTGGTCGTGGCAACGGGCGGCAACGTCGCGTAACTGGCAACCGGGGCTTTCCAGGTTGAGTTGGTGAGCGGGTCGGCCCATAGCGGGACGGGCGTGACAGTCAGGTCGCACGTGAGCATGTGTCCGTTCAAATCCATCGCCAGCGCAGCGGTTGTGCCACAAGCCGTATCGATCGTTTGGATGGCGGCATTGGCCATACCAATTGGCGTCGACATCGTGTTGTATGCAGGATTGCCGTTGGGATTCCGGTACAGGAAATCTGCCGCTGTCTGGCCTACGCCATAAAAGAGCGCCGTGGCCAGATGGCCATTGTCGGCCGGGGTGCCGGAGCAATTTGCTGTGGTGAAATCGTCCAGTGTTGGCGCTGGCGATGTATTGTCCAGCTTCCAGCTTCCATAAGCGCCACGAGCGATGAGTCCCGATGCCGGGTCGTTTGGCGTGACGTAGGTGATGGCGCCACCGCCGGTGCTCGCATTGGCCGCCGCGTAGCCGATATCGGCGTCGGGAATCGCGATTCCCCCCTCGGTAACCAGCAGGACTTCTAACTGGGTTGTGGTGTTCTTACGTACCAGCATGCAGGGTGTTTGCTGGTACGCATTCTTTCCGGCAAAGCTGAGGGGCAGATAAGCGACGGGTGCCTGCAGGGTTGCCAATTTTACGGCTACGGTGGTGCCGACGGGGTTAGGGTCTGCTAGTAGAGTAGTGTAATTGTCATCCAGATAGCGTTTGGCAGCGCCAGTAAAAACGGCCTGATATTGCGCAGTTTGCTGACTTTTGGTGTCTTGCAGCGAGCTTTCCAGTAGTGTGGTCAGCCCAAGCAGCATGACCATACCGATGGCCAGAGCGGCCATCAATTCGAGCAGCGAAAAACCACGTTGTGATTGTCGTTTCATGATGTGTCATTCCCGATGGGCCAGCCAGATTGCGGCGCCGTTGGTGATGGGGGCGAACCCGGCTACCGCCGATGTGTCTGGTAGTGCTATTTGGTCAGCGCTGACTGTGCCGGGTGCTTCGATCTTCCCTGTCAAGGTGTTGGCGCGACCGGCAAGAACCGAACCTTGCGCCAGCGTGGTGATGCCCTTGATGAGGCCGGGTGGACTGATGCCCACCGAGCACACGATGACAGTGCCGTCCGCAAGGACGGCATTGCGCCATTCGGGCGGACTCAGTGCCGCATAACCGGTCGGAAAAGAAGGTGCCGTGACTTGACCGGAAAACGCTGAGTGTGAGGGATCAT
>CAILRJ010000125.1 GCA_903836575.1 uncultured Burkholderiales bacterium | reverse complement strand
CGCTGCGTGGCCAGTGCTGGGGATGTCAATGGCGATGGCTTGAGTGACCTCATTGTCGGAGCAATGTTCGCCGACCCCACCGCCGGCGCTAATGCCGGGCGCAGCTATGTGGTCTTCGGCCAAACGGGCACCAGCGCGATTGACCTATCGACTATCGCAGGAGGCACCGGCGGCTTCGCCATCAACGGCCAGTGCGCGAATGACTACAGCGGCATTAGCATGGCCAGCGCTGGGGACGTTAACGGCGACGGCTTGAGTGACCTGATCGTCGGGGCCAATGCGGGCGACCCTGCCGCCGGCGCCAATGCCGGGCGCAGCTATGTGGTGTTCGGCCAGACGGGCACTACCCCCGTCGACCTCTCTTTGATTGCAGCAGGCACCGGAGGCTTCGTCATCAACGGCCAGTGTTCGAATGACCAGAGCGGCATTAGCGTGAGCAGCGCTGGAGACGTCAACGGAGACGGCTTGAGTGACCTGATCGTCGGGGCACATCTCAGCGACCCCGCTACCGGCTCTAACGCCGGGCGCAGCTATGTGGTGTTCGGCAAAACAGGCACCAGCGCCGTCGACTTGTCGACTATTGCGGCAGGCACGGGCGGCTTCGCCATCAACGGCCAGTGTGCGGCTGACTGGAGCGGCTACTCTGCGACCAGCGCCGGTGACGTCAACGGCGACGGCTTGAGTGACCTGATTGTCGGGGCAAGGCATAGCGACCCCGCCGCCGGCGCAGATGCTGGGCGCAGCTACGTGATATTCGGCTCAACCACCGGCGCATTTTATCAATCCACGGTGGATCAGCTGGGCACCAGCGGCAGCGATACGCTGACCGGCACCACCGCCGCAGAGACCCTGGTCGGTGGCGCCGGCAACGACACCCTCACCGGCGCAGGCGGCGCCGATGTGCTGTACGGCGGCGCGGGCGATGACACCATCGTCATCAACGCCAGCAACGTCACCGCCCTGTCGGCAAATTTCGGCTCGGGTGGCAACACCACCCAGCTGGCCCGCATTGACGGCGGCAGTGGCATCGACACACTCAGCCTGAGCGGTGCCAACATCACGCTCAACCTCACCAGCATCGCCAACCAGGGCGCCAGCACGCCGGACAGCACCTCACGCATCGAATCCATCGAGCGCATCGACCTCACAGGCAGCGGCAACAACACGCTGAATCTGAACATCAAAGACGTGCTCGACATGGCGGGCATGAACAACTTCAACAACGCCAACGGCTGGGCGGATGGCACCTACAACCTGGCCGCAGGTGGCGCCAATGGTGCCAACCCAGAGCAACGCCACCAACTGGTGGTCGACGGCAATGCGGGCGACGTAGTGAACTCCAGCGGCTGGGGGGCTTCGCAAGGCACCGTTACCAACGGCGGGCATACCTATGATGTCTACCATCAGGGAACCTTTGCCCAGCTGCTGATCGATACGGCGGTGACCCGCAGCGTTATCTAGGATTGCGCGGGAAGCTGAGGGATATGCCACGAAGCAGCATCGCGACGCCGGCAACAGCCGTCGCGGTGCACGGCTGGGGCGCTTAGAAACGTGTATGCAATACCCTCCCGAGGTGTTCCGCGCACGGTCCTTACACGCGCAATAATGTTACGTTTGGTTCTTTAGCAATACTCAGCGCTATACCGTAAGCACTTCGCCGGAGACTACAGCATGCTGCCAACTATTTATTACATCTGTTATCTGCCGCCCAAGACAGGGGGCGAGCTGGTTAATTTTCAGCATGTGGCGTACCTGAACCGACTCGGCATCCGGGCGGTGGCACTGGTCAACGGCGGTCCTTCGGCCGCGCAAAACCACGAGGCCGACGAAGCGCTGTCTGGCCTGCCACGCGAGACACTCATGCAAGGGCGCCGGTTCAGCGCCGACGATATCGTGGTGATTCCCGAGTTTTATACCGAGGCGTTTCGTCATTTCGCCACCCAGCCGTGCCGTCGGGTCATTCACAATCAGGGACCATTCCTGAGCTTTCGGGGCTTCGACTCGATCGCCCAGATGAATGCGGATGGGCTCGCCGCCGGTCTCTCTTGCAGTACCTTTGGCAAAAATCTGCTGCTGCGCATGGGTTCCGATCTGTCATGGCAGGTGGTGACGCCTTTTGTTCATCCGCTGTTCCATGAGCAACAGCAACGACGCACACTGCAGGTCGCCTACATGCCTGACAAGCGCCCGCGCGAAGCGCCGGTAGTGCGGGCACTGCTGCACCAGCTGTACCCTGCTCTTGCGGCGGTGCCGTGGGTGCCGATTGCGGGCGTCTCGCGCCGCGCCTGTGCCGGGATCATGGCCCAATCTGCGGTCTTTGCCAGCTTTTCCTGGCTGGAAGGTCTTGGCCTGCCGCCGCTGGAGGCTATGGCCGCTGGCTGCCTGGTATGCGGCTTCGATGGCCATGGCGGCAGTGACTTCGCCACGCCGGACAACGGCCTGTGGGTCGCGGAAGGCGACCATGAGGGCTTTGCCCATGCCGTGGCTGCCGCCCTGCACGCCGCGCACGCTGCTGGCCCGGAGCTGGCCCGGCGCAGCGCAGCTGGCCATGCCACGGCCGCCACCTACAGCCGCGAGCGCTTTACGCTGGAGCTGGAAGCGGCATGGCACACTATTCTTGGCGAACGCGGGAAACACTATCGACTGTCTGCTTAGCAACGTGCACGCAATAACGCCCCGATGTGAATCCGTCTTGCTCGATCCATAAAGAGCCATGCTGCGATACAAAACGAAATGGGGAGCCATGGCGCGCGGTGGTGACGATGCATAACGCCGAACGCGCCCGCCAGACGCGAAATACAACTGGAGGATGTTGCGTGCGCGTTCTTTAGCTGTTAGCTACCGTAATTGGACGCTCGTTGGGCTTCGCAACCCAGCCTACAGTAGGTTCCAGCAAGAAATGTCAGCGCTTATGGGGGCCTAGCCAGCCAACACCAAACACATTTCTTTTTGTTATTTTTTATTACCAATAAACAATGATTACTATGTACCATCAGTAAACTTATTTTCATCAATACACCACCATGACGACAGCAGCCTCGACAACGGTTTCATCACACTGGGAATCGCTGCGGGCAACGTCGAACTCACCGCAAGTCTGGCTAGCGCTCTCCCGCACCTATGCCTGCGGCGGTCTGCACCATCAGGCTGCCTATGCGGCGCGTCAGGCGCTGCGTTGCGACGCCGGCCTGCGCCAGCAACTCGATACCTTTAATCGCGGCCGCTGGGATGATCCGGCGATTAGCGACCAGGTGTTTGGCAGCAACCGCCTGCCGGAGGTTGCAGTGCTCATCAAACAGTTGTCTGCATGCTTGGAGGTAGACCGCGGTGACTGGCTGAGCTGGCTGTATCTTGCACGCCTGCACGATATGCAGGATCAGCAGGAGGAGTATGCGACAACGCTGGCAGAGGCCGTGCGCTTCGAGGTGATTGCCGGTGAATCGCATCACTGGCTCGGAGTCTGGCGTTTGCGGGCGGGTGACGCGGCCGGCGCGGTGAGGGCCTTGTCCACCCTGCTCGATATCCGCCCGCCACGTTATGGGTCGATGCTGTTTCTGGGCGAGGCCTTGATCCGTACCGGCAATCATCCCGCTGCGGAAAAAGCGTTTGCCCGTGCCTCCCTCTCGTCTAATCCGGCCTTTTTGCAATACCTGGCAGCGGTAGTCTACGCACACAATTACTGGCAGGAGGCAATTGCGATTTTGCGCAAGGCGCTGGCGCTGCAACCGGCCGAAGTGTCGATCTGGCTGGCGCTGGCAAAAATCCAGTCCGAAGTGGTTGATCTGGCCGATTGCCGATACAGTCTGCAGCAAATACGCAAGTTACAACCCGACAACCCTGAAGCATTATTGCTGGAAGCGGGTTTGCAGGGCCGCATGGGCGATGCGCGCGGCCACCTCAAGTGCCTGCATCGCGCCTACCGACAAGGCGGCGATCCGCTATCACGGCTGGCTTCCAGCATTGCAATGACCTCGCTCTATCACGACACGCTGACACCGGCCAGCGTCGCTGCATTACATGGTCGCCTGTGTGCACCGATCGAAGCGGCGGTGACGTCACAGCGGGACTTTGGCAACCTGCGAACCAGTCACCGGCGTCTGAGAGTCGGCTATGTCACCGGCGACCTGCACCGCCAGCATCCGGTCAATATCTTCATGCTGCCGGTACTGCAGCGTCACCAGCGCAGTGCAGTGGAAATCTGCATCTATTACACCGGCACCATGCACGACACCTATACCCGTCAGGCGATGGCGTGCGCCGAGCAATGGACCGACGCTGCCCATCTGGACGACGCAGCCCTGCACGGCACCATACTCGCAGATGGCATCGATCTGCTGATCGATCTTGCAGGCCATACTGCCACCCACCGGCTGGGCGTGTTTGCCATGCGTGCCGCGCCTGTGCAGGCGACCTTTCTGGGCTATCCGCATTCCACCGGGCTGGCCATGATGGACTGGATCGTCGGCGACGCGGTGGTGACGCCGGCAGCCCATGCGGCACTATTTTCAGAGGGGCTGGCACAACTGCCGCATAGCGTGTTTTGCTGGGCACCGGTTGATCACTACCCGTTGCCGGTAGCGCGCGCCACTGCCGCACCGCTGGTGTTCGGCTCCTTCAACAACGTCATGAAACTGAACCCATGCACCATCGCGCTGTGGGCCCGCGTAATGCAAGCCGTACCGGATGCGTTACTGCTACTGAAGGCGCCTTCCCTGCGCGACCTGGAGGTACAGGCTCGCTTTACGGCCTTGTTCGCCGGGCACGGCGTGGCACCCGAGCGCCTGATCCTGCGAGGACCCACCGGCCTGGCCGAAATGATGCAGGAATACGGCGACGTCGATATCGCACTTGATCCGAGCCCCTACAACGGTGGCACCACCAGTCTGCAGGCACTCTGGATGGGCGTGCCGCTGGTCACGCTTGCGGGTAATAACTTTGTCAGCCGCATGGGGGCAAGCTTTCTGCACACGCTGGGCCACCCGGAGTGGATTGGCGCGGATGCCGATAGCTTCGTGCTGGCTGCCGTGCAACTGGCGCAGCAACGCGCCACCGTGCGCGCCGGTCGCGCCGCCCTGCGCGCCAAAATGGCGACGTCGCCCCTGTGCGACATCAAATGCTATGTCGAGAACATGGAGGCGCTATTTTTGCGGATGTGGACGACCTATTGCGATGGCGGTACCGAGCGCGTCATTCATGCTGATTCTTATGCTGTTGAGCTCACCAACGAAGAAAGTACATCATGACGATCATGGAGACAGCAGCGCCATCACCCCTTGAAATTACCACCTCGCGCCAGATGCTGGAATGGATGCATGAGCAAAAACTGTCGATTGCGCTGACCACCTATCAGATCGGAAAACTATTTTTTCTGGGCCTGAAAGCCGATGGCGATCTCTCGATATTCGAGCGCAGCTTCAATCGCTGCATGGGCCTGTGCGCTACCGAGAATGGCTTGTACATGAGCACGGTCCATCAGGTCTGGCGTTTCGAAAACCTGTTTCATCCGGGCCAGTTGCAGGACGATTTCGACCGGCTCTATCTGCCGCAGGTCGGCAACACGACCGGCGACCTCGATATCCACGACATGGCGGTCGATGCCGATGGCCGACTGGTGTTTGTGAATACGCTCTTCGGCTGCCTGGCAACTCTGAGCGAGACCCATAGCTTCAAGCCACTCTGGCAACCGCCGTTCCTGAGCAAGCTGGCCGCCGAAGACCGCTGCCACCTGAACGGTCTCGCCATGAAGGATGGCCGGGCGGCATATGTCACCGCGGTCAGCCAGTCCGACGTCGTCGATGGCTGGCGCGATCATCGCTTCAGTGGCGGCGTCGTAGTCGACGTACAGTGCAATGAGATTGTCACCAGCGGGTTGTCGATGCCGCACTCACCGCGCTGGCATCAGGGCAAGCTCTGGCTCTGCAATTCCGGCACCGGCGAATTCGGTTACATCGAACCGGAAGCCGGACGTTTCGTGCCGGTGACGTTTTGCGCCGGCTACATGCGCGGACTGAGTTTTCATGGTGACTTTGCGCTGGTCGGGCTATCCAGGCCACGTCATAACAAGACCTTCAGCGGCCTGCCGCTGGAAGCCAACCTGCAGGCACGCCAGGCAGAGCCGCGCTGTGGCGTCCAGGTGATCGACCTGCGTACCGGCGATGTGGTGCACTGGCTGCGTATCGAAGGTGTGGTCGATGAACTCTACGATGTGGTGGCCTTGCCCGGTGTGCGCCGGCCGATGGCGCTGGGATTCAAGACCGACGAGATCCGCCGCGTCCTCAGTGTCGAATCATGAGCATTGGACACTGGCACGCAGCGTTTTGCGGCGATGACTCCGCACAACCGCTAACCGTTACAACGAGGTCGAGGCAAATTCGATCCGTCTCTGCAACCGTTTCATCGCCTCCGTATCGCCGGCCTCCTGCGCGCTTTTGAGTTGCACACCCAGCCACGCCAGCAACGGACGACGCCATCCTTGCTCGGAAGCCGTGTCAGTCGCGCTGACCATGTCTGCCAGCGTCAACCGGCCAGCTTGCAGCAGCACACCCGCCGCGATCAGGCGAGCCAACGGGTCGTCGATCGACCTGACAGGCGTGGCCGATGACCCAAGCATTACCCGATGCTGTATCGGCAACAACGCGACATCGACGTCTTGCCAGCGCGCGGTCAGGTAAGCCGCATAGCTGCGTTCGGCTTGGGCTGCATCGGCGGCGATCGGCTGGTAGCCGGCACAGTCATCGAATTCCAGGCTGGCAACCCGCACTGCGCACCGCACCAGCTCGGCACGTGCCAGTAAATCTGCACGGCCGGTGCTACTGATTGCGCCCCGTGCACGCGCAAAGTCAGCCGCGGCAATACGCGTGTTTCCCTTCAGATAAGTCGAGGTAAAACTATCGAGCGCGCTGTAGGCGTTGCCCTGCCAGTCCGGGGCTGGAGGGTTACTGGCACACCCGGCCAGAAGAAGAGATAAGGTCACCGCAATTGTTTTCATGGGAGTTTGATCTGGGTATCGCGGGCAAAGGGCCACTTGCGATTGATTTCGTCAACCAGGCTGGTTACTTTGCGCAAGCTGGTATCGACTTCTGCACGCAATGCGCCGAGGTCGTTGGTGGCAACGCGGGCATTGGCGCCGACCGCCTGCGCCTCGGCCAGTACCGCGTCGACTTTCGTAAGACTGGTACGGGCATCGGCCAGCACGGCATTGAGCTGCACGATGGTCGCCTGGGCATCGTTCATCACACCCTGCTTGCCGAAAACGCGTTGATCGGTTTTGGCCAAGAGCGTATTAACGTTATCGAGTGTAGCGATCAGTTTCCCGGCATTGTCATCACCGCCCAATGCGCCGCCCAGCAAACCGTACTTACCGGATAAATTTGCCGTCACACCTTGCACATTGGCCAACGTGGCATTGAGCGGCGCATCTGCGGAAGTCATGTTGCCGAGGTTATCCAGCAGGCTGCGTGCGGCGGCAACGAGACGCGGTATTTCCGCTGCGGTGTCGCCGCGTAGCACTGTGCGTTCGGCATCCGGTGGCAACGGCGGATCGGAAAATATCCCGGTAAACGCCCGAATCCGGGTGTCGCCCACCATGCCGCGCTCCATCGTGAAGATGCTGGAGGTCCGCAACCAATGCGCATCCTTGTGCGGCACATCGAGCAGGATTCGGGCCTTGCCATCCGGCGACAGTTCGATGCGCTGAACCCGCCCGATCGGAAACCCTGAAAACGTCAGGTCCATTCCAACAAGCACGCCTTCCGAGTCGTCCGATATCAGCACCAGACGCTGGGTGCTTTCAAATACGCCACGCGCGTACATGACGTACAGCAAAAAACTGACGATGAGTGCTGTCATCACGATCAGCAAGACGACTGCCTTGAATTCGACGTGGGCAACGGCAGTGGTTTCGGGTGGATTTTCCATGGGCTCCATAGGGTTGAATCAGCTGTATTTGAAGGCGAGAGAGCCTGCTTCGATCAGCAACAAGACGGTTAGCAATCGGATCGCCCCGGGCTGGACCGGCGATGCCAACGATTGCTGCTTGCGTGACTCTTCCAGCAGTGCAGCCATCGGGATCACGGCGACGGCCATACCAAACAGCAGGGTTTTAAGTGCAAAACCGATCGTTACGATGGGATCAAAAACACGTCCTACGGTGCGGGTGTAATCGACTAGTCCCCAAGGCAATAGACCGTACACATTGACATAGGCCAGTACCAGAACGATGACGCTACTCACCATGGCCAGGCTGACGACAGCAAATGCGCCGGCAACCACTTGTGGCACAACTTCGCTGCGCAGGCGCTTGACGTCGACGCGAGTGAGGGTAGCCGGCTCGACAAGTATTGGCAACGCCGTACTGGCATTGAATGCCAAACCCGAGCGCAACGCGACAAACATGGCGGCTGAAAGAGGAATCAACTCCAGGACCAGCACACGCACGACCATTTCGAGCGCGTACTGCGACAATCCGTAACTGATCGCGGTCACGACAACGATGTGAATGATCACCTGGCAAACCAGCGCGCTGAGCAGGGTAAACCACAGCAGCACTTGCCAGGTACTGGCGTAAATAAATCGGGAAGTGACAGCCCTGTTTGCCCGGTAATAAGTCGACGGTGAAAAAGCCATTACCAGCGCGATCGCTCCGAGGTGAAACATGGTCCACCAGCTCAGCGCCATGCGCACCAACGCATGGCCCCACGTCTCCGGTTTCATGGTCAGAAATGAATGTAGTCGCATGTGCGCATCATAACGCACCCTTCATACATAAAAAATCACCTATTGGGCGCCGTGTCCGTGCCAATACATTTGTTACGACAGTCAAGTTACTGATCACACCTGCATAACAAACGTTCGTACAAGCCTTGCGGTAGCTGAATTCGGTGGAAGTCGATTGCGTGGCGCCGTTCATGTTCAGGTTGAGCGTGAAATTGGCTGTCCTCGCTGCCTGACCGGCAAAGGCGCAGTCCGCGCCGGGTCGTAGTTGTCCTTGCAGGTCAGCGCGGCCACGTCGTCACTGGCGCTGCGCAATCCGTTTTACGCCGACATCACGTTCGACACCAAGCCGTTAAGTAAAACCGGCGGATTCACTACCCCGGCTGCCTTTACCGACCTTATCTTCGACTCCCATGTCGACTCGGAAGACCGGCTGGAACGATTGATTGCCTTCGTTTCCCGACTGATCGCGCCGTATTCCAATACCTCGATCAACGCCAAGTTTGGATGCACTGGCGGTGTTCTCGACATAACTGCCGCGCGAGGTATCGGCATTGGCCTTGAAACCGCGTTGCTGGTCAAAGGCAGTGCATCGGGTGCGTACTCGGGACAGCGAGTCACCAATGTGTCGACGAAGACAGAGAGCGCGTTTCCCCTCTATAAATCAGTGGATGCCACCGGAGGTGTGCTGGTCCCGGCGAATCCCAACTGATCGCTGCCGGCCATGCGATAAACATGGGCACGACGCTCGAGGCGTGCGCATCGATGTGGCAACGGGGAAGGTGTATTTACCAGCTCGACTCTCTTTCAGGCGTCGATGAAATCTGGTGTATCGAGAGATCGGCCCCCTGGAATTCCTGCTCGGGATCAAGCCGCAAACCCATCGTCAGTTTCAGGATGCCGTAGATCAGAATCCCCCCTGCTAGAGCAATGGTGACACCCAGCGTGGTACCGATCAACTGCGCGGTGAACGATACTCCACCGACACCACCCAGCGCTTTCATACCGAAAATGCCGGCGGCCAACCCTCCCCATGTGCCACACAATCCATGCAATGGCCAGACACCCAGCACGTCGTCAATTTTCCATTTATTTTGCGTCAGAGTGAACATCCAGACAAAAATAGCGCCGGCGATGCCGCCGGTCACGAGCGCACCCAGCGGATGCATCAGGTCAGAACCGGCGCAGACGGCAACCAGCCCGGCCAATGGCCCGTTGTAGACAAAGCCAGGATCATTTTTGCCCATGACCAGCGCCACCAAGGTACCGCCCACCATTGCCATCAGCGAATTAATTGCAACCAGCCCGTTCATCTTGTCCAGCGATTGGGCACTCATCACATTAAAACCGAACCAGCCAACCGTCAAAATCCACGCACCTAGAGCAAGAAAAGGTATTGATGATGGCGGATGCGCAGCGATTGCCCCCTCTTTCGTGTAACGACCGCGTCTGGCGCCGAGTAACAAAACAGCCGGCAACGCAACCCAGCCACCAACGGCATGCACAACTACCGAACCGGCGAAGTCATGAAACTCTGCCGAGAAAGCCATTTTCAGCCAGGCCTGAATACCAAAGCGTTGATTCCAGACGATGCCTTCGAAAAACGGGTAGACGAAACCGACCAGCAGCGAAGTGGCGATCAGTTGTGGATAAAACTTGGCACGCTCGGCGATACCACCAGAAACAATCGCAGGGATCGCCGCGGCGAAGGTCAGCAGGAAAAAGAATTTGACGAGGTCATAGCCGTTTTTGGCGGCCAGGACATCAGCGGAAGAGAAAAAACTCACGCCATACGCGATGCTGTAGCCAATAAAAAAATACGCGATTGTTGATATCGAAAAATCCACCAGTATCTTGACCAGCGCATTTACCTGGTTTTTCTTCCTGACCGTGCCCAGCTCAAGAAATGCAAAACCGGCATGCATCGCCAGGATCATGATTGCCCCCATCAGCACAAAAAGTGCATCGGCACCGCTCTTGTATTCGTCCATGCAACCACCCCCAAAAAGATGCAGATTAAAAGAAATTTTATTCTCTGAAGCAATAATCATTCCAATTTGGTGCGAGCATGCAACTTATTGATTTAATGCATAAGTATCGAATTGCCACCAGTATATTTGAAGTCAGGAGGACGCAACAGCGCTCTTACTTGGTGCGATATCGCACCAAGTAAGAATATTTGAAGTCGGTGTCAGGTTCCACACTCAGACTAAAAAATCCCCGTGGTCTTATCGACCACGGGACGTATATACCTTCCCATCCGGCCTGATACGGCGTAATCAGGCGGCCAACGTTTCCAGTGATTGCTGGACAGCAGTCAGCCGCAACTTGGTTTTTATCTTTGGTCCTGCAGGACCGGCCCACCGTGCGATGCTTGCCCACATACATGTCCTTTTCCAGACCCTTCTCTTGTTCGAAGATATGCTGACCTGATGCAGGCGCAAGTCGTTCATATATTCCGACTTTTGCCGACGGGTATAAATCGGCCGTACCTTGTCGATCAGCATAAGACACCACGTGCATGAAAAAAATCGCCGTCAGGAGCGATGCTCCTGACGGCGATTCCTGTAAGCCGCGCGACTGGTCTAGCGATTAACGTTGGCCCGGTACGATCACAACAGTATCGCCAGTTGGCGCGGCGCGGGCGCCTGCTGCGCCACGCGCACCTGCATTACCCGTGGCGCCAGTGCTACCCGTCGCGCCGGTATAGCCGGTCGCGCCAGTGGCACCTGTATCACCCGTATAGCCGGTTGCTCCGGTACTGCCGGTTGCACCGGTATTTCCGGTCGCTCCTGTGTAACCGGTTGCGCCAGTGCTTCCGGTCGCGCCGGTGTAACCCGTTGATCCCGGTTTCCCGGTTGCACCGGTGAATCCTGGCTCACCTTGCGGGCCCGCCGGGCCGGCTGGCAATGTGATGCAACCGCCAAGGGCAAGCGTTGCGGCGATAACGACGAGCTGTTTTGAATACATCATGATGTTTTCCTTTTTTTAACGGGAACTACACACGGTCTTGTGGGCAGCCGTCCAGAAATGATCGGTCTCCGGCAACAGTAATGAGCGCAGGCGGATCAATCCAGCGCTATGGCAAGCGGGGCTGCGGATGGTTATCAGAGCCTGCCTGCGAGTGAGATGAAGACTACCCGCATCGCGGACGTTACTTGGTTCGCTACCCCGCTTATGCGGGAATTGTTACGATCACTTACTAGTTAGCCAGTCGCGCGACCAATCAGCCATCTTTTGGCGCCAACGCCATCGCAATCGCCTGCGTAACAATAAAAAAAGCCCCGGACTCATTGAGTCCGGGGCTTTTTTCATAACCGGTTCGGTCGCAGCCGTTGCAATCAAGCGGCTGGCGTTTCCAGTGATTTTTGATACGCAGCAACGCCAGACATGATTTCTGCCTTCGCTTCATCAGGACCGGCCCATCCTTCGATCTTCACCCACTTGCCTTTTTCCAGATCCTTGTAATGTTCGAAGAAATGCTGGATCTGCTGCAAGCGCAAATCATTCATGTCTTCCGGCTTCTGCCAGTGGGTATAAATCGACAGCACCTTGTCAACCGGCACCGCCAGGACTTTGGCGTCACCGCCGGCTTCATCCGACATTTTCAGCACGCCGATTGCACGGCAGCGCACAACGACACCAGGGAAAAGCGGAAACGGGGTAATCACCAGAACATCAACCGGATCACCATCGTCCGAAATTGTCCGTGGGACGTAACCGTAGTTGCATGGATAGTGCATCGCCGTGCCCATGAAGCGATCAACAAAAATCGCACCGGACTCCTTGTCGACTTCATACTTGATCGGATCGGCATTCATCGGGATTTCAATGATGACGTTGAAATCATTCGGCAGATCGCGTCCGGCAGATACGTTATTCAAGCTCATGTGCTCTTTCAGTGGTGTGGAATTCGTTAGGAAGACGGGACCGGATTTTCAGGAAACTCTAGCAACGGGATAGCGCACCTGATCCAGCAATCCGGCCAGAGCACACTGCCTGTAATGCGCAGCGGCTTGCTCGTCATGGTTCAGCGACTCATGCAGCTGGGCCAACTTCAAATGACTGGTACGAATCGTCTCTGTCTCGCTGGCATTCGACAACGCCTGCTCCAGATGACGCTGGGCTTTACCCCACAGTTTTTGCTTTAAGCACAGTGTGCCCAACGTCAGCGCCAGCTCAGGATCGGTGGGCCGGGCTAACATCCACGCTTCACAGTGTTCAATCTGAACCAGCAAGGTTGCCGTACTTTCCATCGCAGCAACATCCCTGTACGCCTTGATCAGGCGATCATCCCATTCGACCGCAAGCGCCCGTTCGATAATCGAACGGGCTTCATCAGTCAACCCCCGACTGCCGAACGCTTCAGCAGCACGGACGGCAACGAGCGGCGTGGTGCGATCCGATACCGGCACGCCCGCCCATGTGCGGCGAATTGATTCGGGGTCATTGCTGCGGTCCGATAACAAATCATCGTAGGCGAGTTCACGCAAACGGCGCGATGCCACCGGATGCAAGGCATTGTTCTTGTCGAGAGTCCGGACCAATCGCAGTACTTCCGACCAGTCGCGTGCCTGGTGGCTGGCTTTCAGCGCCAGCCTTAACACATGAATGTGACGGGTTCCGCTGGCGTTCAACTCACTGACTGCCTCCAGTGCCCGTTCCGGCTTGTGATCGTCAACCAGTAATTCCAGCGTCGTCATCAAGCGTGCAGTGCGCAACCCGTTGTCGTCGGCAATCCGGTAAAGCCATTCATCGCGACGGGCAGTCTGTTGCATGCGATGCGCTGCACGCGCTCCGATCAGCGCAGCCAACCCGGCATTTTCAGGCGACTCGCTCGCTCTGACCGCCGCTTTTTCGGCATGGCCGAAACGCCCCTCAAATAATGCTTTGAGGGAATCACGCAGAGCCTGGACACCTTCCCGTTCGCGCTTTTCACGCCGGTAAGCAGCGACACGCGATGGCATTTTTTGAGTGATCGACAATGTACTGAGCAGCAAAAAGCATAGCCAGAACAGCAATGCCAGCAGCAACAGGAAAAAATTGAGCGACAGGTCAATCCGGTAAGGCGGATAAAACAGCACCACATTGCCGGGATTGAAGCGCGAGGCAACTGCCAGACCAACGGCCATCGCGAACAGCAACAGGAGACGAAGTAGGAGGCGCACTATGGTTTGGCTTTGTAATTACGTACGGCGTTGAGGCTTTCGGACAGCGTCGGCATCTCGATCGACAGGTTGCTGCTCTGAATTTGCTTGAGCAAGACCTGTGTATTCTGGGTCTGGCGCGCACGGGTGTCGAAGTACTTCGTGATCGCATCCTGCGACGCGATCATATCGCTGCGAAATGCACCTTCATTACGCGACAACAAGGCTAAACGGGCATTGAGCAACCGCAACTTGAGATTTTCGCGCGCGTAGTAAGCCTGTGTCGGTGACAACAGCAACGCATCGGAAGTCTCGACACTGCGTACCCGAATCAACTGGCTGACTTCGACCCACATCTCGCTGGTGAAGCTATTCCATTTATTGCGCAAATCTTCGGGCCATTCGGCCGGCTGGTTTCCATGCCCTGCCGCTGGCTTGACTGCCGGCTCCAGTCGAACTGATGCACGCCGATTGTTTTTCGGGGATGCAGCAAGAACGGCGGGCTTTTCATCCGATAACAGCGGCATGCCATCAACTTGGCCGATGACACTATCGAGACGTAGCGCAATACCTGTCAGGTCCAGCGAGGGCAACGACTTCAACCGGTCAATGTCCCGGGCAATGGCGCGCCGGATGGTTATAAATTGTGGCTTATCGGACCGGGACAGACTGCGGTCGGCGTTTTGCAACGCAATTAAAGCACCCGGCACATTGCCGGCAAGCTGCAACTGCTGGCTCGCCGTTGACAATACCTGCTCGATCTCCGCCAGCGCCCAATCGTCGCGATTTTTTGACAGATCCTGGTACAGCTGTTCCAGCGACAATTGCTGGCTCTGTGCTTCGCTCTGGCGGTTTTCAAGGACGCCGACCTTGCTCTGCAGCTCGCGGGTGCCATCCTGCAATGATTTGACGATACCTTTGGTTTCGCTATTACCACTGTCACCGGCTTGCAGGCGCTGCGCCGTCTCGGTGCGCAGGATATGCATCTCCGAACGCCACGACCACCACTGTGCCACCAGCAATACTGCCACCAGTGCAATGAGCGCGTAGAGCAGCCATTGCGATGATGCCGGGCGCAGCGGCGGCGAATTGGAGGTGTCGCCACGGTCGTGCGTAGTCGGGGCAGTTGGCATCACGCCGGGCGTGTTGGAGGTTGGCGTATCGTTCATGGCGTGGATTGTAACGCGGTAAGTAGGCCTTCGTCGCCCGATCCTGTCAGGAAAACAGAGTGAAAACCTAATGAAACCGCTGTTTCTGCGATCCTGCGGTGCGGTACAAACAAGTTCTTGTGTTGTATTTTTTCCACACCCGTTTCAGCATCGACTTGATGCACAAAGCCCATCAGAACCTGCAACGCTTCGGAGCTGGTGATGACCCAGTCACAGTCTTGCGCCAGCAGGTCAGAAAGACGCTGCCTCAACGCCGCATCCAGCACCGGGGCAGCGCGCCGATAGGCCGCCACTTGCTGCACGTCGACGCCGGCGTCCCGCAGGGCGTCCGCAAGCAATTCCCGGCCACCATCGCCGCGAACAATCAGTACACGCTGTCCCTGCAGGCGAGGCAAATCCAGCGCCTGCAACAAGGTCTGCGAATCGGTGCGCTGCGGATCAAGCGGGCTGGTGATCTGATAAGGACCGGACACCACGCCATGCAGTGCCAGCGCGCGCCGGCTGCCTTCACCCATCACCGCCAGCGGCACCGATGCGGGCCAGGTCGCAATGTGAGCGAACGTCGCATCGATGGCATTCGGACTGACGAACGCCACCAGCGCGAACGACGCTAATTGCGCCAGCGTGGCTTGCAGTAACGAATCATCCGCTAACGGAAGAATCTCCAGCAGAGGCAGGATGGCGACCTCGCGACCGCAATCACCCAGGAGTCGCGCCAGTCCGAGCGACTGTGCCAGCGGGCGGGTAATAACTAGCTTGCGCAACATTACGGCGCGATCAACTCGCTGCCTTCGATGGCCGCTTCGGCTTTGCAGATTGCCAGAATCGCGTCGGCGTCCTGATCACTCAGCGCCTTTGCCACCTGCTGACCAAGTGCTTCCGGATTGTTCGCGGGTCCATAGGCTTCGGCCACGGCAACACGCGTGCCGTCAGGAGTTGCCACCATGGCACGCAAATGCAATTGGTCCCCCGCAACGGTTGCAAACGCTGCCAACGGAATTTGGCAACTACCGCCAAAGGCGCGTGACAGGGTCCGTTCGGCCTGCACTGCGTACGACGTCGCGAGATGATCGAGCGGCGCCAGCAGGGCGAGCAGATCGGCGCGTCCGGACTTGATCTCGATTGCCATGGCACCCTGCCCCGGTGCCGGCAAACTGTGCTCCGGCTCCAGCGCGACACGAATACGTTGTGGGATACCGAGTCGTTCCAGGCCCGCGGCAGCCAGAATGATGGCAGCATAGTCGCCGCGATCGAGCTTGCCGAGCCGCGTATCAAGGTTGCCGCGCAACGGCCGGATCACCAGATGCGGATAACGCGCAGAAATTAATGCCTGGCGACGCAGACTGCTGGTACCGACCACCGCGCCGGCAGGCAAAGCATCCAGCGACGCATAGTCATTCGAAACAAACGCATCGCGCGGATTACCGCGTTCGAGCATGGCTGCCAGCACGAAACCCTCAGGCAACTCCATTGGTACATCCTTGAGCGAATGCACTGCCAGGTCGGCCCGCCCTTCGGCGATCGCCACTTCAAGCTCCTTGACGAACAGTCCTTTGCCGCCGACCTTGGACAGGGTGCGATCAAGAATCTGGTCACCACGGGTCGTCATACCAAGAATTTCGACAACACACTGCGGATATAATGCGACAAGCCGATCGCGGACATGCTCGGCCTGCCACATGGCCAGCCGACTTTCACGAGAAGCGATCACAAGCTTTGCTGGAGGGGAAACTATCGACACGTTTTCTTTCGGTTATTTGCAGCACTGCAGTACCTGTAGCGGTACCGGTCCGGGCTAATTCGACGGCGCGAAGTTTATCATGCGTCGCTCCTGTTTCCTGCTGCGGTACGGCATCATTCACCGTCTCATCGACCACGCCGATTGCTTCCCACATGGCCAAACACGACCGCACTACCCTTCCTGACGATGACAAAGACGCCCCTTTGAAAGAGGATATCCGGCTGCTCGGCCGCTTGCTCGGCGATGTTTTGCGCAGCCAGGAAGGCGATGCCGTCTTCGAAGTGGTCGAGACAGTACGCCAGACCGCGGTGCGCTTTCGCCGCGAGGATGACACGCAATCCGGTGACGACCTCAACGTGATGCTGAAAAAATTGACGCGCGAGCAGACCATCTCGGTCGTCAGGGCGTTTTCCTATTTTTCGCATCTGGCCAATATTGCCGAAGACCAGCACCGTAACCGGCGTCGCCGCGCCCATCAAATGGCCGGCTCGGTCGCGCAACAAGGTAGTGTGGGCTACGCGCTGGCCCGGCTCGACAACGCCGGCGTAACCGGGGCGACGGTACGGGAGTTTTTCAATGAAGCGCTGATCTCGCCAGTCCTGACGGCCCATCCGACCGAGGTCCAGCGCAAAAGCATCCTCGACGCCGAACACGACATTGCGCGCCTGCTAGCCCAGCGCGACCTGGCACTGACGCCACGCGAAAGCAGCCGCAATACCGAGTTGCTGCACGCCCGCATCGCCACGCTGTGGCAAACCCGCATGTTGCGCTACTCCAAACTGACGGTCGCCGACGAGATCGACAATGCCCTGTCGTATTACCGGATTACCTTCCTGCGCGAATTGCCAGGTCTGTATGACGATATTGACGAGGAAGTGGCAAGGCAGTTTCCGGCCAAGGCCGCCGAGACCACAACCACTCCGACCTATGTACAAATGGGCAGCTGGATTGGTGGTGACCGCGACGGCAATCCGAACGTCAACGCCGGCACAATGGAACACGCGCTCAAACGCCAGTCCACCACCATCCTCGATTTTTACCTTGAAGAAGCCCATGCCCTGGGTGCCGAGCT
>CAILRJ010000124.1 GCA_903836575.1 uncultured Burkholderiales bacterium | reverse complement strand
GGCGAGAGCATGATCACCAGGCTGAAGGTGGCCACCAGCGTGACACCGATGCCGCCGAACCAGACTCCATTGATACCGCCCAAAAACAGGATGCCCATTGCGATGCAGACGATCACGCCGAAGGCGCCCAGGTCGGGTTCGAGCAGCAACAGCAGTCCGACCAGTCCGACCGCACCGGCCATCGGCAGGAAACCCTTGGTCAGCTTGTGCATGAATTGCTGCTTGCGCACCGTGTAATCAGCGGCGTACAGCACAACGAATAGCTTCATCAGTTCGGACGGTTGCACATTGAAGACCTGAAACGACAACCAGCGACGGGCACCATTGACGCCCTTGCCGATGCCCGGGATCAACACCAGCAGCAACAGGATCAGCGTACCGACGAACAGGTACGGCGCGAGCTTTTGCCAGTCTTCGATCTTGACGCGGAAGGTCAGCAGGCCGGCCACCAGCGAGATGACGATGAAGATGGCCTGACGGATCAGAAAATGCGCATTGGAATATTGCGCATACTTGCGCGAATCGGGCAGCGAGATCGAGGCTGAGTACACCATCACCATGCCCAGCAGCATCAGCAACAGCACGACCCAGACCAGCGTCTGGTCGTAGGTCGCCATCGCTGTCGTCCGCTGCGACAGGTTCTTGCCGGCCTTGGCCGGATCGAAGCTCGGGGCGGCG
This sequence comes from uncultured Burkholderiales bacterium, assembly GCA_903836575.1. Lineage (GTDB taxonomy): Bacteria > Pseudomonadota > Gammaproteobacteria > Burkholderiales > Burkholderiaceae_D > Actimicrobium. The sequence goes on along the minus strand of CAILRJ010000124.1, from coordinate 8,959 downwards.
AATTTCATAGCATCACCTCACCACGCGACAGCGCCAGTTCGCGCACCGCATCGACAAAGACTTCGGCGCGGTGGGCGTAATTGCGAAACATGTCCAGGCTGGCGCAAGCCGGCGACAGCAACACCGCATCGCCCGCTTGTGCCAGCGCAGCAGCCTGTTCGACCGCATCGTCGAGCGAACTGCAATCGACCAGTTCAACCAGTCCGATCCGGCCGGCCAACGCCAGGCGGATCGCATCGGCATCCTTGCCGATCAGCAGCACGGCCCGCGCATGTCTTGCCACGGGTGCGGCCAGTGGTGTGAAATCCTGTCCTTTGCCTTCGCCGCCGGCGATCAGGATCAGCTTGCCTTGCTGCTGCAGCCCCAGACCATTGAGCGCGGCGACCGTGGCTCCGACATTGGTGCCTTTGCTGTCATCGAAATAGGTGACACCACCCAGCGTAGTGACCAGTTCGACCCGGTGCGGCTCGCCGTGATAGTCGCGCAAACCGTGCAGCAAGGGTGCCAGCGGCAAGCCGATCGCACGGCATAACGCCAGTGCGGCCAGCGCGTTGAGGGCATTGTGCTGACCACGGATTTTGAGCGCATCGACCGGCATCAGACGCAAGCTGCTGACCGCGAGGATTTCGGCCGGACCGCGTTTGGTCGGTTTCTTTTCGGCTTCGGCTTCGTTCGCTACGGCCAGCCATTGCATGCCGTTTTCGGTGAGCAAACCGAAACAGCCCGGCGTCAGTGCCACGTCGCTGCCGAAGGTGACTGCCGGCGAGGTGCTGGCACCGGCCAGTTGCATGACGGCCGCATCATCGCGGTTGAGTACGCGGATCGTCGTGCTGCAAAAAATGCGCGCCTTGTCGGCCACGTAGGCATCCATGTCGCCATGCCAGTCGAGATGGTCTTGCGAAATATTGAGTACCGTTGCCGCATCGGCCTGCAAGCTGATCGTGGTGTGCAACTGGAAGCTCGACAGTTCAAGCACCCAGACTTGCGGCAGGCTGTCGTCATCAAGACACGCACGCAGGACGTCGAGCGCCGACGGGCTGATGTTGCCGGCCACCTGCACGGTCAGGCCGGCGCGTTCGCACAGCAATCCGGCCAGGCTGGTGACGGTGGTTTTGCCATTGGTGCCGGTGATAGCGATCAGTTTTGGCGCGTAGGCGCGCTCGTCACGCAGGGCTGCGAGCGCTTGCGCAAACAGTTCGATCTCGCCCCACAGCGGGATGTTTTGTTCGGCCGCCGCTGCGGCGATGACGGCCAGTTCGCGCAACGGAGCCAGTCCCGGACTGACCGCAACAAAATCGATCCGGACCAGCAGGCCTGCAGTAAATTCACCGGAACGGAAATCGACATCCGGTAGTGCGGCGCGCAAGGCGACCAGCCGTTCCGGCGCAACACGGGTATCGGCCACGCGCACCTGCGCGCCGCAGCGCGCCAGCCACAATGCCATTGCCAGTCCCGACTCACCCAGCCCGAGTACCAATACCTGTTTGCCTGCGTAATTCATCGATGCGCTCAGTTGCCTTTCATGATCAGCGTAATTTGAGGGTTGCCAGGCCGAACAGCACCAGCATCATCGTGATGATCCAGAAGCGGATCACGACCTGGGTTTCTTTCCAGCCTTTTTGTTCGAAATGGTGATGCAGCGGCGCCATCAGCAAGACGCGCCTGCCTACTCCGAAGCGTTTTTTGGTGTATTTGAAGTACACCACCTGCACCATGACCGAGACGGTCTCGACGACGAAGATGCCGCCCATGATGAAGAGCACGATTTCCTGCCGCACGATGACGGCGATGGTGCCCAGCGCCGCGCCGAGCGCCAGTGCGCCGACGTCACCCATGAAGACTTGCGCCGGATGGGCATTGAACCAGAGGAAGGCCAGTCCTGCGCCGGCCATCGCACCGCAAAAAATCAGCAACTCGCCGGCACCCGGGATATGCGGAATGAACAAGTATCTTGAGTACGATGCACTACCGGTCAGGTAAGCGAAAATTCCCAGCGCCGTGCCGACCATTACGGTCGGCATGATCGCCAGTCCGTCCAGCCCGTCGGTCAGGTTGACCGCGTTGCTGGTACCGACGATGACGAAATAAGTCAGTGCGATGAAGCCCCAGACGCCGAGCGGATAGCTGATGGTTTTGAAGAACGGCACGATCAGGTCGGCCTTCGGTGGCAAGTCCATGCTGAATCCGGACCGCACCCATGCCACGAACAAATCCCAGAACTGGTCGGTGCCCGGCGCGGCCACCGAGAACGCCAGATACAGCGCAGCGACAATGCCGATCAGCGATTGCCACAGATATTTTTCACGCGAGGGCATGCCTTGCGGGTCTTTGTAGACCACCTTGCGGTAATCATCGAACCAGCCGATCGCGCCGAAACCCAGCGTGACAAACAGCACCGGCCAGATGAAGCGGTTATTCCAGTCAGACCAGAGCAGCGTCGAGATGCTGATCGAAATCAGGATCAGTACGCCACCCATGGTCGGGGTGCCGTTCTTGATCAGGTGGGTTTGCGGACCATCGTGGCGGACTGCCTGACCGACCTTGAGGCGGGCGAGCATGCGGATCACCGCAGGACCGGCGATCAGGCCGATGGCCAGCGCGGTCATCGTCGCAAAGGCGGCGCGAAACGTGATGAAGTTAAAGACCCGCAGGGGTCCGATATATTCCTGAAAATATTGGGCAAGCCAGAGCAGCATGTCAGTGTGTTTCCTGTGCAGGTTGACCGGTCAGGTGATGGACCACACGTTCCATTTGCATGAAGCGCGATCCCTTCACCAGCACGGTTGAATCGGGTGTGGCGAGCGTATCGAGTGCCTGCTGCAAAGCCTCGATATCCTGAAAATGTCTGGCATGCGCGCCGAAGGCGCTGCCGCTGTGCTGGGCCAATACGCCCATCGTCAGCAAGTGCTGGACGCCACGACCGCGCGCATAGGCACCGACTTCTTCGTGATATTTGCGGCCGTCGTTGCCGACTTCGCCCATGTCGCCCAGTACCAGTACGCGCGGCGCCGGTGCCTGCGCCAGTACGTCGATGGCGGCACGGACCGAATCCGGATTGGCGTTATAGCTGTCGTCGATGACTTGCGCGCCGTTGACTGCCTCCTTGCGCTGCAGCCGTCCGCTGACCGGGGCGAAGGCCGCCAGGCCGCGCACGATGACATCGATGCCGATGCCGATGCCGAGCGCACAGGTGATTGCTGCCAGCGCGTTGCGCACATTGTGCTGACCGGCGGCGTCGAGCATCACGGTAAATGTCCGCTCACCAGCGCGCACTTGCAGTTCGCTGCCGAAGCCGCTGGCTTTCCACGTACAGGTGACATCGGCGTCGCCACTCAGTCCGAAAGTCATTACCTTGCGCTGGCCGATGGCACCGGCCAGGCCGCGCCACAATGGCGTGTAAGGGTCGTCAGCCGGAAAGACGGCGATGCCGTTGGCGGGTAGCGCACTGAGGACCGCGCCATTTTCTTTTGCGACCGCTTCGACGCTCACCATGAATTCCTGATGTTCGCGCTGGGCGTTGTTAACCAGTCCTAGCGTTGGCTGGGCGATCACCGACAACCGGGCGATCTCGCCCGGGTGGTTCATGCCGAGTTCGATAACCGCCGCGCGGCAACCGGTATGCAGGCGCAGGACGGTCAGCGGAACACCGATGTCATTGTTGAAGTTGCCGCGCGTTGCCAGAAAGTGACTGGCACCCAGTGCCGTCCCGAGGATCGCGGCCAGCATTTCCTTGACCGTAGTCTTGCCATTGCTACCGGTGACGCCGATGACTGGCAACGAAAATTGACGCCGCCAGTGACGTGCGATGGCACCCAGCGCAATCCGGGTGTCCGGCACGATCAAGGCGGGAATAGTCAGGTCTTTCGGCACCCGCTCGACGACTGCTGCAGTCACACCGCGCGCCGCCAGCCCGCCCATGAACTTGTGGGCGTCGAATTTTTCACCGCGCAGAGCAACAAACAGGCTGCCGGCCGTGGCCGTACGACTGTCGGTCGAGATGCCGTCGAAACTGGCATCGCCGTTCGCACGGGCGCCCGCCAGCCAGGGCTGCAAATCGAGGAGTGTGGATTTCATGCCCGGTTTCCCTTGTGCGTCGCGCGCGTGGCCAATGCCAGCGCGGCATGATCGGCGTCGAGGAAGGGCAATTTTTTGCCACGGACTTCCTGGCTGTTTTCATGACCCTTGCCAGCGACCAGAATTACATCGGCATTGGCGGCATGCCGCACTGCCCACAGGATCGCGGCAGCGCGGTCTTCGACGACCCGCGGCGCAGCATGACTGTCCGCGCGCGACTCGGTGCCGCGCAGGATTTGCGCGATGATATCTGCCGCTGCTTCGCTACGCGGATTGTCGCTTGTGACGATGACCTCGTCAGCGGCCAGGGCCGCCAATCCCATCTGCGGCCGCTTGCCGGGATCACGGTCGCCGCCGCAACCAAACACGCACCAGAGTTTGCCATGCCGCTGGTCGGCCACCTGCCGCAGCGCGGCCAGGGTTTTTTCCAGTGCATCGGGCGTGTGGGCGTAATCGATCACCACCAGCGGCGCATCCTGACCACCGAATTGCTGCATGCGACCTGGTACTGCAGTCAGTGCTTCGATGGCATCGACGATTGCCCGCAATGTGTGGCCTTGGCCCATCAGCACACCGATGATGCCGAGCACATTGCTGACATTGAAGCGCCCCACCAGACGGGACCGGACCAGCATCGTGCCGTCTGGTGTACTCAACTGGAAACTGGTGCCGGCATGGCTGCTGCGAATGTCGCCGGCGCGCAGGACAGTGATGCCGGCCGGCGCTGGACCGGTTTCTGCTGCAGCAGCCAGCGTGTAGCCGGTCAGCGTCAGTTGCGGCGCACTGCGCTGCAGGTGCGCCAGCAGGCGCAGGCCCATCGCATCATCGAGATTGAGCACCGCATGCTGCAAACCGGGTTGATCGAACAGCGTCGTTTTGGCAGCTTCATAGGCAGCCATATCGCCGTGATAATCGAGATGGTCGCGGGTGAAATTGGTGAACAGCGCAGTCCGGACAGGCAAGCCATTGAGGCGGCCCTGATCGAGTCCGATCGAGGATGCTTCGATTGCCAGCGCCATGGCACCGGCCAGACGCAGATCGCGCAAACGACGTTGCAACAGAATCGCATCCGGCGTGGTGTAACCGGTCTCGGCCAGCTGATCGACACTACCGCGCCGGAACAATCCGGTTCCCAGCGTACCGATGACCGCGCAGGGTCCGGTCAGGCGCGACAGTGCGGCAGCCAGCCACTGGCTGCAGGACGTCTTGCCATTGGTGCCGGTGACGGCAACCGTCAACAGCGCCGGCCCGGCCTGGCCGTACCACCGCGCAGCAACGAAGCCGGCGCAACGCTTCAGGTCGGCCACGGCAAGCAACGGAAAACCAGCGGGACCATGCCATGCCACGCCCTCACCCCCGGCTTCGCTAACAATGGCGACTGCACCGCGCTCAATCGCGTCATCGATGAAACGACGGCCATCGGCGACATCGCCCGGATAGGCAAAGAACACGTCGCCGGCGGCAATGCTGCGCGAGTCGGATGACAATTCGGCTGCTGGTGCATGGGCACGCAGCCAATCAACGATTTGCTCGGGCGTAATGCTCACAGGCTCTCCTGTAACGGATTGTCGGGAATCACGATACGCGTGACGGTCGAATCCGGCACGACATTGAGTGCCCGCAACGCGTTGGCTGTGATGGCAGCGAACACCGGGGCGGCGACAACACCGCCGTAGTGACCATAGGCACTGGGTTCATCCACCATGACGGCAACAATGATGCGCGGGTTCGAGACAGGCGCGAAGCCGACAAAGGACGCGACATACTTATTAACGTAGCGACCGCCAATGACTTTCAGTGCGGTGCCGGTCTTGCCGCCGACCCGGTAACCGGGCACCTGGGCTTGCGGAGCGGTACCTTCAGGACTGACCACCGATTCGAGCATCGTACGCATCTCGAGCGCCGTTTTTTTGGCGATGACTTGCTGCCCGGCGGGCGGTTGTGCCACCTTCGTGATCGACAACGGAATCATGTCGCCATCGCGGGCGAAGATCATGTAAGCCCTGGCCAGCTGAATCAGCGACACGGTAATGCCGTGGCCGTAACTCATCGTGGCCTGCTCAATCGGTCGCCAGTTCTTGAACGAGCGCACGCGACCGGCAACGGCACCGGGAAAGGCGACCTTTGGCTGCTGACCGAAACCCACCGTGGTAAACATTTCCCACATTTCCTGCGGCGTCATTTGCAGCGCAATCTTGACGGTACCGATGTTCGACGATTTCTGGATGATCTGACTGACCGTGAGCAAGCCATGCGCATGGGCGTCACCGATGGTGGCGGTACCGATGGTCATTTTTCCTGGTGCGGTCTGGAAGACGGTGTCAGGCGTGATGTGATGCGTGTCGAGCGATAAGGCCACGGTGAATGGCTTGAGCGTCGAGCCGGGCTCGAACGTATCGGTCAGCACGCGGTTGCGCAATTGCGCACCGGTCAGCACGGAGCGATCGTTCGGGTTGTATGTCGGCAAATTGACCAGCGCCAGTATTTCGCCGGTCTTGACATCCAGCACGATCGCACCGCCCGCCTTGGCCTTGGATTTTTCGACCACGTCCTTCAGATGCGTGTAGGCGATGTACTGGATCTTGCTGTCAAGCGACAGGACCAGATCCTTGCCGTCATGTGGCTCGCGAATCGCGCCGATATCTTCCACGACACGGCCAAGACGATCCTTGATGACCCGCCGGCTACCGAGCGCGCCTGCCAATGTTTTTTGCGCTGACAGTTCCATGCCATCCTGGCCGGCGTCCTCGATATTGGTGAACCCGACCACATGCGCCATGACCTCGCCTTCGGGATAAAAACGCTTGTACTCCTTGCGCGTTCCGATACCCGTGATGTCGAGTAGCGCGATCTTGTCGCTGGCTTCTTTTTCTACCTGACGTTGCAGGTAGACGAAATTGCGGTCCGAATCGAGCTTGCGATTGAGTTCGGCATCGGTCATGTCGAGCAACTTGGCAAGCTGCTGCAGCTTGGCTTTCGGGGCCTTCTGCACATCATCCGGAATCGCCCAGATCGCCTTGACCGGAATCGATGAGGCCAGCACATTGCCGTTACGGTCCGTGATCTTGCCGCGCGTGGCCGGCAACTCAAGCGTACGGGCGTAACGCGATTCGCCTTGCTTTTGCAGGAATTCGGTCGAAATCCCCTGCAACCACAGGGCCCGTCCGGCCAGCGTGACGAAGGCGGCAAACAACACAAACAATACAAAGCGCGAACGCCATACCGACAGTTTGACGGCCAGCACCGGACTGGCCGAAAACGGCACGCCCTTGGCCGCGGCGACCCGGGCTCCGGCGGCACTGTTGCGTGATGGCGGCCGGGTCATTTGGCGTCCGTGGTCAGGTACTGGATACGCGCCGGCGTCAGCGGCACCATATTCAACTCGCGCCGGGCACTGGCTTCGATGCGCACATGCTTGCCCAGCGTGGATTGGTCCAGCTGCAATTGCGACCATTCGATTTCGAGCTGGCGTGCCAGTGACTGCGTGTGCTCAAGCTCGATGAACAAGCGCCGTGCCTGATACTGCGCATTCACCAGCAACAGCGCGCACAGCACCAGCGAGATCGTCAGTATCAGGTTGAAGCGTCCCGTCATTGCGCCCCCGCTGCCGGCAAGCGTTGCGCCACGCGCATGACCGCCGAGCGCGATCGGGGATTGCCGGCGACCTCTTCAGCCGACGGCTTCGCCTTCGAAATCAGCATCATTTCCGGCTGCGGCAAGTCGACTGCCCGAATCGGCAAACGTCGATCGGGCTGCTCGACATGGGCTTTCGATGCCATGAAACGCTTGACGATGCGGTCTTCCAGCGAATGAAAACTGATCACCACCAGACGACCATGTGGCGCCAGGCGGGCATAGGCTTGCTGCAAACCTATTTCGAGTTCTTCAAGCTCCTGATTGATGTAAATCCGGATAGCCTGAAAGGTCCGAGTAGCCGGGTCCTTGCCCTTTTCGCGGGTTTTGACGGTGCGTGCCACGATCTGGGCAAGCTGTCGTGTGCTTGAAATTGGCGCGATTGCCCGGCTAGCAGCAATCGCCTTTGCAATCTGAAAAGCAAACCGTTCTTCCCCATAATTACGTATCACTTTCTCAATGTTTTCTTCGGTTTCAGTGGCAAGCCATTCAGCGGCAGACAAGCCCCGGGTGGTATCCATGCGCATGTCGAGCGGGCCATCGGCACGAAAGCTGAAACCACGCGCCGCATCATCGACTTGCGGTGACGAAATGCCCAGGTCCAGCAGCACGCCATCGACTTGCCCGATGCCGCGCGCTGACAGGGCTGCGTCGAGCGTTGCGAAGCTGTCATGCACGATGTCAAAACGGGGATCGGTGATCTCGCTGGCGGAGGCAATTGCCTGCGGATCCTTGTCGAAGGCGACCAGACGGCCGCGCCCGCCCAGAACAGACAGGATGCGACGGCTGTGACCGCCACGGCCAAACGTACCGTCAAGGTAAATGCCATCGCTACGCGCACCTTGCAGTGCGAGCGCCTCAACGGCTTCTTCCAGCAGGACGGTACGATGCAGGAACTCGGGGGCCACGGATAATGTATTCACGGGGCTCAAAAAGAAAAATTGCTTAATACATCGGGCATGCCGGTGGCGATTGCCGCGGCTTCGCTCTCGGCCAGCTTGGCCGCATCCCAGATCTCGAAATGGCTTCCCATCCCCAGCAACATCACGTCGCGCGACAAGCCGACGGCAGTGCGCAGCTCAGGCGCGATCAGGATGCGACCAGTGGAATCCATCTCGACATCGGATGCATTGCCCAGAAAAATACGCTGCCAGGCACGCGCCGACATCGGCCAGGAGGCAATCTGCTCGCGATGCGATTCCCACACCGGACGGGGAAAAAACAACAGGCAGCCATGGGGATGCTTTGTCAG
>CAILRJ010000123.1 GCA_903836575.1 uncultured Burkholderiales bacterium | reverse complement strand
GCGCGCGAAAAAGACCTTTTTCTGATGGAAGCAATGTGGAGCCGGTTCCTGCCGGGCATCGTCGAAGCCAAACGGCTGGTCGACACAGGCATCATCGGCCGCGCACAACACGTGCAGGCTGATTTCGGTTATTTCGCCGAGGTCGGCCCCGAACACCGCTTGCTCGATCCGGCGCTGGGGGGCGGTGCGTTGCTGGATCTGGGAATTTATCCACTGTCGATGGCCGCGTATTTTCTCGGACCGGTGGCCTCGGCGCACGCGATCGCCGAAATCGGCGCGACCGGCGTCGATGAACAGACTGCGTTCACGCTGCGTCATGCAGGCGGGGGATTGTCGTCGTGCTTTTGTTCGTTCCGGGTGACCACGCCGCGCGAGCTGGTGATCTCGGGGCCACTGGGTTCGGTGCGTGTTGCCAAGCCATTTTCCGAAGCCAGGCACATCACGATCGCACTGCGGGACGCCGAAGTACAAACCCTGACGATGCCGCTGCTCGGCAACGGCTATGCGCACGAGGCCATTGAAGTGGGCCGCTGCCTGCGGGCCGGACTGCGGGAAAGTCCGGTCATGCCGCTGGACCAGACTGTCGCCTTGCTCGACAGTCTGGATCACATGCGCAGCCAGATCGGCCTGCGTTATCCGGACGATGGCCAGTGACGCGGATTAGCATTGCGACCACCGGTCAGAAAATCAAGCGCCCGACACGCAACTTCACGACCGGAACTCACAGCAGTCCAAGCAACACTGCTTTCACCACTGCCTGTATCTTGTTTATTGCATTTAATTTTTCGACTGCATTATTAATGTGGAAATTAACGGTACTGACCGAGATAATCAGGATGCGCCCGATCTCATAAGATGTTTTTCCATCTGCGGTCCAGCGCATCACTTCCCTTTCCCGTAGAGTCAGGCGGGCAAGTGACTCGGGACACTCTTTCGGCAGAATCAGATCGGTCATGCCGAGAAGAAGGATTTGCACAAGATGCTGCATTCTTGCCAGATGCCTGTCCAATTCCCCCGCGCCCACCTCGTCCACGCTTCTTGAAAGAGAAATCATCCCGATTGTCCCGCGACTATCCCGCGCTGGTTGCGCCCATCCGAACCTCAAACCGTGCTCACGGGCGTCTTCCCACATTTCAGGGGCCGCGACGAATGTTTTTTCATCCCACAAAATAGGCGCAACAGAGGTCAATCCATGTCGCACTGTCGGATCGACGCTTAAATAATTTTTGCTCTGGTAAATCTGCCACCATTTTGCAGGATAGTTATTCATAACAATGAATTTTGGATTATTAAGTGGCAACGGTAATGCCATTCCAAAACTCGAGTACTCAAAACCTATTTCAGCTGACCGAACAGAAAAATAATCAAAAAATTCTTGCTCGCTTAATTTTTTAGAAAGCACGTGAAAATCATCTTCCTTCCACTTCTCCATCAATTCCCCGGTCCGTGAAAACATCAATAAACTAAATTTAATTGTTCACGATCTTATCGTAAATGATATTTATTTACCAACAAACCTGAAGTATATTTATAGTTAAAACTAATAATTAAAATACCAGCATTAATCCGTCACGCTGCGACATATTGACAGGCGGCACTCAGATCAACGCTTTTCACCCATTCCGCAAATGTCTACCTGATAACTATCGGAGTACGACGTCCTACAAGACCGAGCTTTAATAATGATGTCGGGTTGCCTGCCAACACGACGGTTCCCGCCGGACTCCGGCGGGTCGTCATCCACCCCATATTTAACGGAGCTGCCAATTCCATGATCACCATCGCTATCCTCCACGGACAGATACAGCGCATCACTGGCGCGGGAAAAAAAATTAGCTGCACCGATGGACAGGTTTGGGTCACGCAAGATGGATTTCGAGAAGACAGGGTTCTGCAGAGTGGCGAATCACTGGTCGTCAAGACAGCAGGATTAACACTCGTCAATGCCATTGTTGATGCAACCATCGTTATTGAGAACGGCGTCGCCGAGGGCCGCAGAACGCTGTCCGAGCCTGCACCAAAGCGCATAGCGCCGCCCGCGACCGACGCACTGACGGCATCAATCGGGCTGTTCACCGAACTACAAAATCAATCCATCCACCATTGAGAGCGCGCCATGCATCCAACATCCCTGGCAATGAAGGTCATCCTCGTCGTGATGATCACGTCCCTGTCCGCTCTGCTTTATCGCGCGTCTGCCCGCGTGCCTGATTCGAGCAGCCAACCAGCTCATGGTGCACCCCATGCCGAAGTAAACAATGCCGGACAACCGGTCTTGCCGAGCGGCGCAAAGGACATCGGCCCGACTGCGCTGTACGGCTCGCCAAGCAACAGCAAGGATAGCGACGACGGATTGCAGCCACAGGCATTCTGACGTCCGAAACAGGTCCAGCAGGTCACGCTGTCTGCCATTTCACCAACTGTTTTTCCAGCCAGCCCAACTGCACGCCCGCCCGATCCAGCAGCGCCGGATCAAGTCTCGCCAGCGCTTCGATGACAGGCATGCCGGCATTGAGGTTGGCCACCAGCAAAGTCGACAGATGCAGAGCAGGCGCGAGCGGACCCGCCTGCGTGACCCATGGCGTTAAATAATGGCGCAGGGCCAGCACGATCTCGTTCGGCAACCCCAGTTGCGTCGCCCACGCCGCACCGACCATCTGATGCGTCACGCTAAAAGCTTGCAGCTCGGCTGCTGCCAGGGACTCGCCGCGCTGACTGACCAGCGCATCAAAGAAATTGCGCGCCTTTTCCGGAAAAGCCTGACAAAGAATCAGATGACCCACCTCATGCAACAACGCACTCAGGTAAGCCGCATCGGCGCTGCCCGCCGGCATGGAACACGACAAGGCTATCAGACGTGCCGCCTGCGCGGTGAAGGTCGCGTCATGCCAGAACTGTCGTAAATTCACGGTCGGCACCTCGACAAAGACCGACGACAAGCCAACCGTGAGTACCATCTGCTGCAGCGCATCGGTGCCCAACGTATCAACTGCCGTTGCGATGGTCGCCAGACTCTTGCGAGCGCCGTAATACGGCGAGTTGGCCAGTTGCAGGGTGCGCGCCGCCAGCGTCGGATCCTGTTCGAGCGCGCTGGTAATTGCATGCAGCGAGACCGCCGGATCGCGCAGCGCCAGCACAATCTGCGCCACAACCCGCGGGATCGCAGGCAGCAACAAGCGGCCTACGACAGCATCGTGGATATAGTCCATGACGCGACTCAGCTTTTCAGGGTTGTGGTCAGCGCGCCGCGCAACTGGTCTTTTTCAACATTCCACAACACGCCATCCATGCGCGTAACGATCACGGCCTGCTGGCGCACGCCCTGCCCGAGCAAGTCGGTGGACTTTTCCAGCGCAACCACTTGCGCACTGAGCCGGTTGATCCGCGCTACCGCCTCGCAGATATCGTCCGTCAGGGCCTCCTGGGCGGGAATGAGTGCCAGCATTTTTTCGATACGTCCGTTCGATGTCGTGACCTCGTCGAGGATGCCGGTGCAGGCATTGGCGAGGCTGAGAATCGAGGGAATCACCTGCGCCACGGTGCTGCTTTTTTCTGCCACCATTTCCAGCACCTTTTGCTGCGACTGCATGCCGCCTACCAGTTCGGCGGTAATGGCAACGCTACGGTGTATCCCGGGCACCATTTCATCGAGACGGTCAATCACGCTGACCAGTCCGTCACTGGTGCGCTGGTGTGCCTGCAAGATATCGGTAAGCAGGCTGGCCAGAAAACGCTCGGTCACTTCGGCGTGGGCGTTCTCCTTGTTCTTTTCGGCCAGCGACAGGACTTCGCGCCGCACCCGCACCATGAAGTCGTGCGCGGTCTTGCGCACGATTAACATCTGAAAACCCAGTGTGATCGACCCGACCAGACCAAACATCGATGCAGAGAACGCCGTACCCATCGCGGTCAGCGGTCCTTGCAAACCACCCACGATCTTGGCGAATTCCTGTTCCATGTTGTTACCCGCACCAGAACTTTTGGCAATCGTACCGATCAGCGCACTGGTCTGCACCAGCGTTTCCAGCAAGCCGACGAAAGTACCGAGCAAGCCCAGCGCCACCATCAGTCCGACCAGAAATTGTGACAACTCCTGTTTCTTCTCGAGATACTGTTCCAGCGAATCCAGCTCCGGCCCCATCACCGAGCTATGGACATAGACCTGGTGCCCGACCCCCATCTTGGCGAGCCGTTCAATCATGCCCAGCACATAGGCGTGCGGCGTGCGCGACACCATCGGCGTGGTGTTGCCGGCACCCTTGCGCAACCAGAGCAAGCCCTCGCGAAAGACAGCGTCTTCTTGATAGATGCGCAGCACGTGGCCGAACATGGTCCACGCGCCCCATGCCATGACCAGAAAAATCAAGCCATTCAAGGCTGGATTGGCCATGACAGCAAAGTGCACGAAGTGCCAGAACGCGCTAGCAGAGACAAGCACCGCTACGACCGGCAAGGACACCAGCACGCGATATCGGCGACCCAAGCGCACGGGTTTGGCCCCTTCGAGAGTGGATAATTTGACTGCAACGAACGGCTTCTGGCTCATGAAATTTCCCTTAATGACGGTCTCTGAACGCAGTTGAAGCAAGGCCTCTCAGCGGCGACAACAGATATTGCGCAACGGTGCGCTGCCCGGTGACCAGGTCAGCGGTGACCGCGGAGCCCGGCATCAGTGGCCAGTTGAAACGACGCTGACTGGCAGCGTCGACCAGCAAGCCGATCCGAAAATACCGCTCGCCGCGCTCGTCGCTGAGCGAATCCGCGCTGATCTCGGTAATGCGCGCCGGGAGCGTACCGAACACCGTGTAATCGAACGCCGCCACGCGCACAACCGCGCGCTGCCCGACTTGCAGCGGACCACGTTCGGCCGGCGTGGCACGTGCTTCGATGACCACCGCACCGTCGGCCGGAGTGAGTTCCAGCAAAGTTTCGCCGGGACGGATCACGCCACCGACGGTATTGGCCAATAACTTGTTGACGGTGCCCGCCACAGGGGCCGTAACGACGGTACGGTTGACCCGATCGTCCTCGGCTTTCATGTCCTGCTCGATACGCTGCAATTCGACCTTGGTATCGGTGAGCGACGATTGCGATTCGCTGCGGAACTGCGCACTGGTCTCGGCCAGTCGCGCCTGCAATTCCAGTGCCGCCGACTCCAGTCGCGGTAAGGCGGTCTCGGCTTCCCGCACCTGGGTGCCCAGGCGCTCGACCCGCGCCTGCGCTTCCAGCAACTCAAACTGGGAGGCGGCATTGCGTGCCATCATCGTGCTGACCAAGGCCAGTTGCCGGCGGGCGACCTCCGCTTCGGCCGCCAGCCCCTTGCGACGCGCAGCAAGTTCAACTGTTTCCTGGCGCTTCTGGATCAGCTGTTCTTCGAGAATGCGCCGGGTCTGACGTAGCCGGGCCTGACGCGCGACAAATGTTTCGTTTTCACTGAGAACTTCGGCCGCCCTCGCGCTCAAGCCGAGTACTACGCCAACTTGCGACTGCCCGTCTGCTTCGGCCGACAAGCGCGCAATCCGGGCCTTCAAGCCATTGAGCCGGGCCTGCTTTTCACCCCGCGACGAGGTCGCCATCAGATCCGACACCGCCACCAGGCTGGCACCCTTGGCGACCACGTCGCCCTCGTGAACAAAGACTGACGAGACGATACCGCCTTCGAGATGCTGAATCAGCTGCGGCTTGACCGACGGTACAATGCGCCCCTGTGTACGTACGACTTTATCGACCGGTGCCAGCATCGCCCACACCACCAGCAGCAATGCCAGCGCCGATGTCGTCGCCAACAAAAGACGCGGCAAGCGCAAGCGACGTGCGGAGCCCAGCGTCCCGTCGAACGGCGTCAGCACCATGTCCAGTGCGCTATTCATCGTGCCGCCTCCTCGATGCCAATGCTGATCGTTGGGCGCGCCACGCTGACCTTGAGATCAAAGCGGGTGCTGATACGCGTGCCCGGAATGCCCTTTTGCAGCAAGGCATTGCGCACCGCCATCGTACGAATGAAGCCCGAGCGCTGATTTTCCGACAGCGCCATGTCAGGTCCGCTGGCCACCAGCATCACACGGGTCGTAGCGGGTGCACCTTGCAGCCGGCTCATCAACTGGTCGAGCGACTGGGCAAGCTGCTTGTCGGCAGCCGCGTCCAGTGTCAATGCCGATGGCTGAAATTCGAGCAACAGGAATCGCGCTGCCACACGCACCTTGCCCCCTTGTGGCGCGGCAGCACCCTCATTGCCGAGTACATCAATGCGGATCGTGCCGGGAATGCCCGAGTCGACCGGTGCCAGGTTGGCAGCGGCCTGATTCGGTACCGGCGGGACTGTGCGTTCCGGCATCGCCTGCATACTTTTTCCCTGCTGTTCCAGTTCGGTGATCCGCGCCGCCATGCGCTTGGCGAGCAACTGTGCCGAGAACGACAGCGACAAGGCCAATACGATGATGACGAACACCATCGCAATCACGACATTGGTCAGGGCATCGACAAAGCCGGGCCAGTAGTTGGTATTTTTTCCGCCTTCCATTACGCGACCTCAAATTAAGGGTTGGGTGAAATAACGGGTCAACATCAGGGTAAGTGGTGCTGCGCGCGCGGGTCGACGGTCCGACAGCGACAACCATGCCGAGGCGGAAGTGGATGTGAGCGACGGTGCGAGCGCCAGAACAAGCGACGAAACGGGCGCTGTGGTTATCGGTGAGAGCGACGGCAATGCTGAGGTGGTTGGTGTTGGTGTTGGTGTTGGTAATGCTGGCATGGCGGGCGACAACGTATTGACGGGCGCCAGCAAAGGCACCAGCGTCCCGGTCAGGTGTGCCACCCGCAACTGGTTTTGCGCCTCCGACACCAGCACCTGCGTCAGGTCAAGACGACTCTGGTGCAGTCTCTGGTACGCATCGAGCACCTCCAGCAAGGAGCGGTTCGACCCCACCATCTGCGCCCGGAATGCAGCGACAACAGCCGTATTGGCATCGAGTTCATCACGCACCGAACGAAAACGCTGATCGGCTGCATCGAGATTGGCGTAAGCCGTGTCGATTTCCTGTGTCAGCTTGCGTTCAACATTCCCTGCCTTGGCATCCATTTCCTGCAAGTGCGCGCCTGCCGCACGGACCTGCGCCAGATCGGCACCGCCATTGAGCAGCGGAATAGTCATGATCACCATCGCCTTGCTGTCGCGCGTGAGTGTTTCAAGACCGGCGCCATTGACGACGCGGGTATGGCTAAGTTCCAGTTCCATGCGGGGCAGGAAGCGGGCGCGCTGGCCATCGCGCTCACTTTGCACGGCCTCGGCTTCAATCCGGGCCGCCAATAGTTCATGGTTTGCGCGGCGCGCCAGAACCGTCGCCAGATCGGCATTGTCGGGCAACACAAACCCGTTTGTGATCAGTCCCAGTTGCACTTCTGCCGGCACGGTGCCGGTCAGCCGTATCAGGTTGCGCAGCGCCACTTTCAAGGCCGCACCGCTATCGGCCTGCGCGGTGCGGATATTGGCCACCCGCGCCCGCACCCGTTGCAAGTCGGCTTTACTGGCTCCGCCGGCATCGGCACGCTCGCCAAT
>CAILRJ010000122.1 GCA_903836575.1 uncultured Burkholderiales bacterium | reverse complement strand
CCGTTGACCCAGCCGGAAGCACCGAGCATGGTCACCAGCAACGCGGCACCTGCCATCACGGGCCATGCGGAAGGACCCGGTATGAAATAACTTGACGCGCCAGCTTGTTGAGCACTCATTCACATCTCCTGAACCAAATTTAAATTACGACTTTTGACAGCACTATTTTGACGATGACGATCAGTACCGCGATGAGGATCAGCGCACCAAGCACACCGGCGATGACCACGTGAAGCGGATTGAAGTTCTCGCCGTCATTGACGGATTGCTTGCCTTTCCCTAACCCGATAAAAGACCAGAACACGGCTTTCATCGTGCCAAAAAATGAGATTTTCTTTTTTGTAGCTTTATTCTTGTCCTGCATTGCACCGACCGCCTTCCTAATTGCTTGCCGTCTGGCCTGGCAACCCTACCTCGAAAAACGTATAGGACAAGGTAATTGTCGTCACGCTTGTCGGCAAATCCGGATCCACATAAAACACGACAGGCATTTGCCGTGCTTCATGCGGGCCCAACGTTTGCTGCTTGAAACAAAAACAGTCGACCTTTTTGAAGTAGCTCGCCGCCAGTTGCGGCGCGTAACTTGGAATCGCCTGCGCGTGCATCTCACGACCTTGCTTGTTGACAACCTCGTACAACACATTAGTCAACTCGCCCGGATGCACCCGTACGCTGTTGACAGTCGGACGAAAACGCCATGGTCCTTGCGCGTTGGCGTCAAATTCGACAGTGACGTAACGCGAGGTGTCGACCTGGCTGTTACGTACAGCCGTAGAAGCACTCGATTCTTGCGTGCTCAGCACGTTCGAACCGGTCAGGTCACAAATCTTTTTATACAGCGGCACCAGTCCGAAACCGAAGCCAAACATCAGCACTGCGATGACAAACAACTTGCCCATCATCAGGCCGTTGATTTTTTTCGCGTAGCGCTTGTAGCTTTCTTCCGTCTCGACGGGCTCTGGCGTACTCACGTCAACCGAACCAGACGTGCTTGACCACAACGCCGGCAAAAAACATCACGGCAATCGAAGCAAGGACCAGCGCTGTGCGCAGATTACTTTTTTTGTTTGGGGTAGCCATAAATGTGGTTCGAAGGCGGGCCGAAGCCCGCCTTGTCATCAGCCTTTGAAAACCGGAGCGACTTCAAATGTATGGAACGGCGCCGGACTAGGCA
Organism: uncultured Burkholderiales bacterium; assembly: GCA_903836575.1. Lineage (GTDB taxonomy): Bacteria > Pseudomonadota > Gammaproteobacteria > Burkholderiales > Burkholderiaceae_D > Actimicrobium. The sequence goes on along the minus strand of CAILRJ010000122.1, from coordinate 9,189 downwards.
CTGTCCATTCCAGACCTTCTGCGCCATCCCATGGCTTGGCCAGTGCTTTTTCACCGCCGCGAATCGATGGCAGTACCACCATGAACAGGAAGTACAACTGCGAGGCAGCAAAACCGGCTGCACCTATCGAGGCCAGCATGTTGAAATCGGTGAACTGCGCCGGGTAGTCAGCGATACGACGCGGCATACCGGCCAGGCCCAGGAAGTGCATCGGGAAGAACGTAATATTGAAGGTGATCAACGATGCCCAGAAATGGAACTTGCCGCGGGATTCCTTGTACATGTAGCCGGTCCACTTTGGACCCCAGTAGTAGAAGCCGGCAAACAGAGCAAACAACGAACCGGCTACCAGCACATAGTGGAAGTGAGCAACCACGTAGTACGTATCATGTACGGCGATATCGATCGGCGTGACTGCCAGGATCAGGCCGGTAAAGCCACCCAGCGTGAACACGAAGATAAAGCCGATCGCGAACAGCATTGGTGTTTCGAACGACATTGAACCGCGCCACATGGTGGCAATCCAGTTGAAAATCTTCACGCCTGTCGGTACCGCAATCAACATCGTGGCATACATGAAAAACAATTGACCCGTTACCGGCATGCCGGAAGTGAACATGTGATGCGCCCACACCATGAACGACAGAATCGCGATCGAGGCAGTTGCGTAGACCATCGACGAGTAACCAAACAATTGCTTGCGTGCGAACGTTGGGATGATTTGCGAGATGATGCCGAAAGCCGGCAAAATCATGATGTACACCTCGGGGTGACCGAAGAACCAGAAAATATGCTGGTACATGACCGGATCACCACCGCCGGCAGCGTTAAAGAACGAGGTTCCGACATGGCGGTCAGTCAGCGTCATCGTGATCGCACCGGCCAGCACTGGCATCACGGCGATCAGCAGGTAGGCTGTAATCAGCCAGGTCCAGCAGAACATTGGCATCTTCATCAGGGTCATGCCTGGAGTACGCATGTTCAGGATGGTCGTGATGATGTTGATCGAACCCATGATCGACGAGGCACCCATGATATGGATCGCGAAAATCGCCATGTCCATGCCAGGTCCCATCTGGGTTGACAGCGGCGCATACAGTGTCCAGCCGGCAGCAACCGCGCCACCCGGAACAAAGAACGATCCCATCAACAACAGCGCCGCAACCGGCAGCAGCCAGAAACTAAAGTTGTTCATCCGTGCGAAGGCCATATCGGCGGCACCGATCTGCAATGGAATCATCCAGTTCGCAAAGCCGACGAAGGCCGGCATGATCGCGCCGAACACCATCACCAGACCATGCATCGTGGTCATCTGATTGAAAAACTCAGGTCGCACCAGCTGCAAGCCCGGCTGGAACAGTTCAGCACGAATGACCAGCGCCATGACGCCGCCGGACAAGAACATGATGAAAGAGAACCACAGATACAGACTGCCGATATCTTTGTGGTTGGTGGCGTACAGCCAGCGACGCCAGCCTTGCGGGTGATCGTCATGGCCGTGATCATCACCATGGGCGTGATCGTGTGCGTGATCGATTGTGGTAGCGCTCATCTCAATCTCCTGGAATCAGTTATTTGCGCGCAGCCAGAACTTCGGCTGGTTGGACGATATTTTCGGCAGCTTTGTTCGACCAGCTGTTACGGGTATAGGTAATGACTGCTGCGATTTCGGTATCGGAGAGGACTGCCTTCCAGGCCGGCATCGCATTTTTTCCATTCAACAAAATATCGATCTGGCCGGCTTTCGGGCCATTGACAACCAATGAACCGTCAAGTGCTGGAAACGCGCCAGGTACGCCTTTACCGGTTGCCTGATGGCAGGCCACGCAATTGGTGCTGTAAATTTTTTCACCGCGCTGGGTGAGTTCATCAACGGTATAGACCTTGTTTGGATCGTCGGCCAGCGACGCCATCTCTTTTTTCTTGCCATCAACCCAGATCTTGTAGTCGGCATCGGAAACGGCCTTGACGACGATCGGCATGAACGCATGTTCGGCGCCGCACAATTTGTCACACTGGCCGCGGAAGGTACCCACTTCCTCTGCCTTGAACCAGGCATCGCGCACAAAGCCCGGGATCGCGTCCTGCTGGACGCCCAGCATCGGCATGCCCCAGGCGTGAATCACGTCGTTGGCAGTGGTGATGATGCGAATCTTGCGACCGACCGGAACGACCATTTCGTTGTCGACTTCAAGCAGGTAATTATTGCCACGCGGTTCGGTCGGTGCAACACCAGGCGCACCGATCTGGCTGCGTGGTGTTGACAGGTTTGACAGGAATGCAATGCCTTCGCCTTCACCCTTGAGGTAGTCATAACCCCATTTCCACTGCATTCCAGTCGCCTTGATCGTAATGTCGGCGTTCGAGGTGTCCTTCATCGCCACAACAGTGCGGGTAGCCGGCAATGCCATCGCGATGACGATCAGGAACGGCACGATGGTCCAGGCGATTTCGACGGCCGTACTTTCATGGAAGGTGGCTGACTTGTGACCCAGCGACTTGCGATGTTTGAGGATGGAGTAAAACATCACGCCAAACACCGCCACGAAAATCACCAGACAGATGATCAGCATGAAGGTATGCAGCGAGTAGATTTGTTCGGCGATCTTGGTGACACCGGGGTGGAGATTGAGCTGACGGACAGCCGGGCCGCCAGGAATATCCTGAACTTCCGCTGCACTTGCCAGGCCGCTCGCCGCCATGGTGGCTGCAAACATCATCGATTGAAGGCGCTTCACTTGTTTCATGTTTTCCTCAACAACCCAATTTAATAATTCTGTCTTGCGGGCGTTCACAACCTGAGCGGTGTGGACTGTCTTGACTGCAGGACACCATTAATTGCAACTTATTCGTGTCAGCGACTGTCTTAATTCGGAAGCGAAATCACGGCGCTTGTAATACGGCAAATAGCGCCCAACTTCTACCTGGGAACTACCTGAACTGATTCGTATCAGCGCGCTCGGCAGTCCGGATGCATCGATACGAAGCGTACCGATGTCAAATCTGAGCTGCCGTATGTGATCTGACACGACTAGTTCAACCACCATCTCGCCACCGGCAAACCAGATACATTCCCGGTCGCAAGCATGGCGTGCGTAATACAAAAATGCTGCACCAACCGCGGACAACTCAACTACCGAGAAAACCAGTACCAGCCAGGCGCCACCCAATGTAAAAATAGTCGCCAGCAGCAGCGACACGAAACATAGGCTGGCGTAAAAACGGGCCAGCTGTCGCGGCGATATCGAGCAATTTCGTTTGAGCATCCACTGTTGTTGCGCCATGGTTCCAACCTTGAATTTATGATTGCACTCAAAAGCCACGGCGAAAAACCGTCGAAGTATATGTCGGAATTCGCCTCAGTATCAAGCGGAATAACCGCGTCATTCGCGCCGCAAGTCCGGTGCCTCAGCTACTGCCAACGCACCTCACCCCGTATTTCAACCTCGTCCCACCCGGCAAGCGGCTTACCTTGTCGAGCCGCTGTCCTCCTCTTTTTTACTTTCGTGGCGGAAAATCCAATCGTATGATCGATTCACCGCGCGAAGTAGTTTTGGGTGCTGGACGGAAAGCATGTCCGTAGATCACTTCGAAGGTCAGTGCAATCGTCCCGTCGGACGCACGCAATTGCTCCAGCTGGTCTTTCATTTTTTGCCAGCGCGCCCGTCCCGTCAGGCCGCGCGCACGCGTGGCCAGCGGGTTGCCGCCCAGTGCCCGCACCTCGGCCAGCAGTTTGTCGATCGATCGATACGTGACGGTAATGGTCTCCATATCCATCACTGGCGTCGAGAACCCGGCCTCGACCAGCATGTCACCGAAGTCATGCATATCCACGAAGGGCAGGATACGCGGCCCCGGATCGACCGCAGCAAAGGCACTGCGCAGCTGCTTGAAAGTATCTGGCCCGAAACACGAAAACATCAGCAATCCATCGACCCGCAAGACCCGTCGCCATTCTGCAAAAACCTGATCAGGCGAGGGATGCCAGTGCAGCGCAAGATTCGACCAGATCAGATCAAGCGACTGCGGCGCAACCGGCAAGCGCGCAAAATCACCACACAACATTGCCGCACCGGTAGGGCGGACCGGCAACCATTGCGCCATCAATTTATTGAGCGCCGACGATGCAGCACCCTGCGTGGCCCGGGCTTTCTGCACCATCGCGGCGGCCGCATCGATCCCGAGCACCTGCGCGGCTGGATAGCGTTTCTGCAGCGGCATCAACTCGGCACCTTCGCCGCAACCGGCATCGAGCACGCGCAATGGCGACAGTCTGACAAGCGCCAATCGCTCTTGCATCCGCGCAGCAATTTCGCGGCGCAGAAAATCCGACTCGGTCAGGCGCTGCGGGTGCGCAAACAGATGCCGGACGCGTTCGAGATCAATCGGTGCACTCTGGGTTTTTTGGGTTGCGGGAGAGTCGGATGTCACAAAAAATGCCTGACCATAAGGGAGTTGTTTGTCACAGAGTCTACACGCCCACTTATTTTTTTGCTCCGATGAAACGGCACTTGACACATTGGCTTGCGTCTTGCCGGTCCAGCCTGTCAGCGCTGCTCCCTACTGACTGTACGCTATGCGGACTGACCGCACCGGGCATCCTGTGCGCACCCTGCAAGTCGCAATTCTTTCAGCACGCGATGCAACGCTGCCCGTGCTGCGCGCTGCCGGTTACTAACGCGCTGGTCTGCGGCGCTTGCCTGCGTAATCCGCCCGCGTTCGACGCGACTATTGTCGCTGCCGATTATCAGGCCCCGATCGACCAATTGGTGCTCGCCCTGAAATTCGGTGCCGCACTGCCACTGGCTGCGCTGCTGGGCAATTTGCTCGAAGAGGCAATGCTTACCGCCATGCCAGAGCGCAGCAATTGGCCTGATCTGCTTGCGCCGGTTCCGCTCGGACCGCAGAGACTGATCGAGCGCGGCTACAATCAGGCACTTGAAATTGCACGGCCACTGGCGCGTTCGCTTACACTCCCGCTATTACCGGATCTGCTGGTCAGGGTGCGCGATACCCAGGCTCAGGCAGCGATGCCGGCGCGCCAGCGACAGCAGAACATGCGGGCGGCCTTTGTCGTGCCTGCACAGTCGATGGCGAGTGTGACGGGGCGGCATGTCGGCCTGATCGATGATGTCATGACTACCGGCGCGACACTGCACGAACTGGCATCAACACTAAAACGCTGCGGTGCGCGCCGGGTCACCAATCTGGTATTTGCACGCACGCTGCCAGGATAATTTTCAGCACAAGGACTCCATGTTTCATGTCGTACTGGTCGAACCCGAAATCCCGCCCAACACCGGCAATATCATCCGGCTATGCGCCAACACCGGCGCGCAATTGCATCTGATCGAGCCACTCGGTTTTCCGCTCGACGATGCCAAGATGCGCCGCGCCGGTCTCGACTATCACGATTACGCGACGATGCAGGTTCATCCCGATTGGAGCCATTTCATGGCAACACTGCAACCGGATCCAGCCCGCATGTTTGCACTAACCACACATGGATCAACACCGTTCGCCAGTGGCCAGTTCCGCGCCGGCGACGTGTTCGTGTTCGGCTCCGAAACCAAAGGACTCGACCCGGCATTGCGCGCGTCTTTTCCACCTGAGCAGCGCATCCGCCTGCCGATGCGACCCGACAACCGCAGTCTGAACCTGTCGAACACGGTTGCTGTCGTCGTCTACGAAGCGTGGCGCCAGAACGGCTATGCCGGTGGCGCCTGATGGGACGCTCTCCTTCCCTCTTACCCAAGGACTCCCGATGCGTCTGACTACCCTGATTTTTCTCGCTGCTACCGCCCTCACCGGCAACGCCTCCGCAGCTGACCCGACCATCGACATCAGCCGCGCGATCGCACGCGCTTCGGCACCGGGCCAACCATCGGCTGCCGTCTACCTGACCATCAAAAATAACGGCGCTGTGGCAGACAAACTGCTCCGCATCACGACACCGGTCGCAGCATCCGCAGAACTGCATACGATGTCGATGACTGGCAATGTCATGAAGATGCGTGAAGTCACGGATGTCGCGATTGCGGCCAACAGCACACTGTCGATGGCGCCCGGCACCGGCTATCACGTGATGCTGACCGGCCTGAAACAACCGCTGATCGAGGGTCAGGCAGTTGCGCTGCGCCTGACTTTTGCCAAGGCCGGCGTAGTCGATACGCAGATCAAAGTCGACGCGCTCACCGCGGCATACTAAGCGCTACAACTCTTGCGGTGCCTGCCTGACCTTCGACAACAACTGGCTGGTCGAGCGGTCGTGCTTGAAGTCGATAGCAATTGCCTTGCCGCCGTAACTCAGCACTTCCTTGCCTTCCGGTATCGACTCCATCTCGTAGTCGCCGCCTTTGGCATAAATGCCCGGATGCGCTTCGCGGACCACTTCCAGCGCGGTATCTTCATCGAACGCCACTACCAGACTCACCGACTCAAGCGCCGCAATCACGGCCATCCGGTCCGGGCAATGGTTGAGTGGCCGGTCGCTGCCCTTGCCGAGACGTTTGACCGACGCATCGGTATTAACCGCTACGACCAGGGAGGCACCGAGTGCGCGGGCCTGCGCCAGGTAGGTAACATGACCGCGATGCAGGATATCGAAGACACCATTGGTCATCACGACGGGCTGGGGAAGATGCGCAATGCGCGCGGCAAGCTCGGTACGACGGCAAATCTTGTGCTCGAAATCGGACATGGCAAGTCTCCTGTCAGGAATAGAAAAGCCGCAAGAAAATTCTTGCGGCTCTTGGTGTCATCACGAATCCATCACGCCGTGGCAACGGGCGGTGTCATCCGGTTGATTACTTCCTTGCGGTAGCGATTGAGTTCCTGCACCGTCGTGAAACTGCGCTCGAACAACAGCGACATATTGTGCAGGATGCGATCGACCACTTTCTTTTCCCATTCGCCGTCAAACTTGATCTGACCATCGAGCCAATGCTCCAGCCACTCAGGATCCGGCAAGCGCGATTGCACCGTATCGTTCGGGAACAGCGACTGGTTCACATGCAAGTTAGTCGGGTGCAATGGTTTTTCGGTGCGTCGGGCTGACGCCATCAGTACGCCGATCTTGGCAAACGCCGCGCGGGCCGAATCACCGGACACACCCAGCGCTTTTTTCATGTAGCGCAGATACGCACCGCCGTGGCGTGCTTCATCCTGGCTGATGATCTTGTAGATCTGCTTGATAACCGGCTCGGAGTGCCAGTCGGAGGCACAGCGATACCAGTGATTGAGCCGGATCTCGCCGCAGAAATGCATCATCAGTGTTTCGAGTGCCGGTGCCGGATCGAATTCGAAACGGACATTGTCCAGCTCGGCTTCGGTCGGCACGAACTCGGGACGGAAGCGGCGCAGATATTCCATCAACACCAGCGAATGCTTTTGCTCTTCGAAGAACCAGACCGACATGAAGGCCGAAAAGTCACTGTCACCGCGATTGTCACGCAAGAACATTTCGGTAGCAGGCAGCGCCGACCACTCGGTGATCGCATTCATGCGGATCGTCTGGGCCTGCTCATCCGTAAGTTTCGACGCATCGAACTGATCCCATGGAATATCGGTATCCATGTTCCAGCGGACTTGCTCGAGCGATTTAAACAGTTCTGGATACAGCATAAGTGCCTTAATAAAATAAAGTAACTGGTTGATTTTACCAACAAATGCGTCTGCAGCAAGCGCAGCGGAGTCTGTACCAGAAGTCCTTTCCGACTACCCAAAATCACCGTCGCCCTAACCTTACAACGTGTCGATCCGATCCAGCATGTCGGCTGCCAGCACACGAATATCGGCCCGCTCCTCGCTCGACAAGCGCGTAATGTTTTTCGCCATCAACGCCGTACGTGGATTGCCGACCAGTGTCGCTTCATGCTTGTCGATGAAATTCCAATACAGCGTCGTGAACGGACAGGCACGCTCGCCAAGGCGCTGTGCCGGATCATACCGGCAACCGCTGCAATAGTTGCTCTGGCGTTTGATGTAGGCACCGCTCGAAATATACGGCTTGCTGGTAAAACGATTGCCCAGCGCATGCAATGCCATCCCTGCCACGTTGGGCAGTTCGACCCACTCGACCGCATCGACATAGACTGCCAGATACCAGTCGCTGACCTGCTGCGGCGACAATTCGGCCAGCAGCGCAAAATTGCCGGTCACCATCAAACGCTGGATGTGATGGGCATAGCCATGTTCCAGCGTCTGGCCGATCGCCGCCTTCATGCAAGCCATCCCGGTCTCGCCGGTCCAGTACAAGCGCGGCAGCGCGCGTTGATGATCGTAGTGATTGGCCAGCTTCATGCCGGGCATGTCGAGCCAGTAGACCCCGCGAATAAATTCACGCCAGCCGAGTACCTGACGAATAAATCCTTCGGCACTGGCCAGGGCCACCGTGCCGTTACGGTAAGCGGCTTCGGCAGCGCCAATCACTTCGGACGGTGACAGCAAATGCAGGTTCAGGCTGGTCGACAGCAATGCATGCCAGCCGAACGGCGTATCGGTCCACATCGCATCCTGATACGTGCCGAAGCCAACCAACCGGGTCGCGATGAAGGCATCGAGCGCCTGCAAGGCCTGGGGCCGATCGACCGGCCAGATGAACTGGTCGGTGCTGCCCGGATGATCGGTAAATTCCGCCTCGACCAGCGCAATGACTTCGCGGGTAATCGCATCCGGCGCAAAACTGGCGGGCGGCGGAATCACGCCGGGACCGGTGCGCTTCGGAAACGCGCTGCGGTTCTCGGCGTCGTAATTCCACTCGCCGCCTTCGGGCTGCTCGCCATCCATCAAAATCTGGTGCTTCTTGCGCATCACGCGGTAAAAAAACTCCATGCGCAATTCTTTTTTGCCTTTGGCCCAGGTCGCGAATTCGCTGCGGCTGCACAGGAAATGCGTATCGTCGATGACGCGCAATGGCGTCTGCGAGGTCGCACAAACCTGTTCCAGCAATTGCTGCATGCGCCATTCCCCCGGGTCGGCCACATACAGCGCCAGCGGCTGATGTTCGGCCAGCACCGCGCCGAGGCGGGCGGCAAAATCACCCGGCAACGGGTCATCGAGTTTCACGTAAATAAACGGCCAGCCGCGCCCGCCGAGCGCCAGTGCAAAATGCCGCATCGCCGACAGAAACAGCGTGATGCGCGCCTTGTGCGACCACACCGCCATGCCTTCGCTGGCGGCCTCGATCAT
>CAILRJ010000121.1 GCA_903836575.1 uncultured Burkholderiales bacterium | reverse complement strand
GAGCGTTTGGCCCAGCGCAGCGACATGCGCATCGAAGCCGCCGCTTCGGCATCGGTAGCCGGGCGGCCATCGATTTCGTAGGGCGTGCATTCATCGAACTGCATGACGATATCGGAGTTCAGCGCGCGCTGGATCTGCATCGAGATTTCCGGCGACAGGAACAGCTTGTCGCCATTGATCGGCGAAGAAAACTTCACGCCCTCTTCGCTGATCTTGCGCATCGCGCCCAGCGAAAAAACCTGAAAGCCGCCCGAGTCGGTCAGGATCGGTTTGTCCCAGCCCATGAATTTATGCAGCCCGCCAAACTTGCCGATGACCTCGATGCCGGGTCGCAGCCACAAGTGGAAGGTGTTGCCGAGCACGACCTGGGCATTGATCTCCAGCAGTTCGAGCGGCGACATCGCCTTGACCGAGCCATAGGTCCCGACCGGCATGAAGATCGGTGTTTCGATCACGCCATGGTTGAGCGTGATGCGGCCGCGTCGTGCATGGCCGTCGGTTTTTAAGAGTTTGAAATCAATCATGATCGATACAGGTAAGAAACATCGCGTCGCCATAGCTGAAGAACCGGTACTGCTGCGCAATCGCATGGGCATACGCGGCGCGAATCGCCGCGTAACCGGCGAAGGCAGAGACCAGCATCAGCAAGGTCGACTTGGGTAAATGGAAATTGGTGATCAGGCGCGTCACCGTCTTGAAGCGGTAACCGGGCGTGATGAACAGGCGGGTGTCTGCGCTGCCGGCGACCAGCTCACCCGTTTGCGAGGCCGACTCCAGTGCCCGCAGGCTGGTGGTGCCGACGGCGACCACGTCGCGGCCGGCCGCACGGGTGGCACGCACTGCATCAACGGTAGCCGCCGGCAGCGTGTACCACTCGCTGTGCATCGCATGTTCGGCCAGCACTTCGGTGCGTACCGGCTGGAACGTGCCGGCACCGACGTGCAGCGTGACGAATGCAAAACGGATGCCGTGCTCGGTGAGCTTGTCGAGCAGGGCCTGATCGAAATGCAGTCCGGCGGTCGGTGCCGCGACCGCGCCCGGGGTGCGGGCATAGACGGTCTGGTAGCGGGTTTCATCGAAGGCATCGGCGGCATGGTCGATGTAAGGCGGCAGCGGCAGGCGGCCGTAGGTCTCGATTAATTCAAACACATCCGACGGAAAGGTCAGCGTGAAGAACTCGCCGGCGCGCTCGCCAACGGTCACATCGAAGGCATCCGACAAGCGTACGGTACTGCCGGCGACCGGCGACTTCGACGAGCGGATTTGCGCATGTACGGTGCGCGCATCGAGCACGCGTTCGATCAGCACTTCGACCTTGCCACCACTGTGCTTGTTGCCAAAAAAGCGGGCCTTCAGCACGCGGGTATCGTTAAATACCAGCAGGTCACCGGGGGTCAGCAAGGCGACGATATCGGCAAACTGGCGGTCGACGAGTGCGTCGCCATCGAGCTGCAACAGGCGCGACGCGCTGCGCTGAACCAGCGGATGCTGGGCAATCAGTGATTGCGGCAAATCAAAATCAAAATCGGAAAGTGAATACATGCGTGGAATTGGTGGCGTGCTGGTTACGAATCGGGGCGGGAACTGCTAAGGTTGCGGGTTTGCACACCCGCAAATAACCTGCCATTTTACGCTGAGCCGACTCTCTTGACGCCTGAACTGCCCGCCGCGAAGCGAAAGCCTGCCACGCCCACCACCAATGCCCAAAAAACAGAGGCCAAACTGGCGCGCTTGGGCCTGCGTACCGACATGGATCTGGTGCTGCATTTGCCGATGCGCTACGAAGACGAAACCCGCATCGTGCTGATCCGTGATGCCTCGTTCATGGGTGGCCAGTCGGTACAGGTCGAAGGCCTGATCTCGGCCTGCGAAGTGCAATACAAACCACGCCGTCAGCTGGTTGTCACGCTGGCCGACGAGACCGGACAAGTGACGCTGCGCTTCCTGAATTTTTACGCCAGCCAGCTCAAGCAGATGGCCGAGGGCAACCGGGTGCGCGCACGGGGCGAACTGCGGCACGGCTTTTTCGGGCCGGAGATGGTCCATCCACTCTACAAGATGGTGCTTGAAGGCGCGCCGCTGCCGGTCGCGCTGACGCCGGTCTATCCGAGCGGCGACGGCTTGCCGCAAACCTATTTGCGCAAGGCGATCACCAGTGCGATGGCGCGCATCAGCTGGCGCGACACCCTCTCGCCGGCGCTGCTTGAAACGCTGGACCTGATGCCTTTTGAAGCAGCGGTACGCCTGTTGCACAACCCGCCGCCGGAAGTCGATGAAAGCGCGCTCGAAGACCGCTCGCAT
>CAILRJ010000120.1 GCA_903836575.1 uncultured Burkholderiales bacterium | reverse complement strand
GGTTTTCAGCGCCTGCTCGAGGATCAGCGCCGCGCTGTACGCACCCAGCGCGTAGTAGCCCGGATCCTGTTTGTATTCGCGGTTCATGCCTTCTACAAAATGCTTGTTGGCAGGATTGTCGATCGCAGCGGTGTACCAGCCAGCCGAGATCACGCCGAGCGCTTCGTCGCCCATCGATTTCAGGATGCCTTCGTCAACTGCGGTCATCGAGGCCAGCAGCGGGATCTTGCCCTTGAGGCCGTATTCGTTGTACTGCTTGATGAATTTCAGGCCATTGCCGCCGGCAAAGCTGACGAAGACCGCATCGACCGTCGGATTGATCTGGCCGATATAAGTGCCGTAGTCGGCCACGTTCAATGGCGACCAGAGCTTCTGCACTACCTTGCCGCCGTTTTCCTCGAAGGTGCGCTGGAAGCCGGCCACGCTTTCATGCCCGAATGAAAAGTCGTCGCCAATGATGGCGATGCGCTTGTACTTCAGTTCGCGTGCCGCGTATTCGCCAAATGGCTGGGTCGGCTGGGCCGAGGTGCCGACCGCACGCACAAACCATGGATTGGGCTTGCGCTGGGTCAGGTCTTCGGCTGCGGCCGACGGCGAGATCACAGGGATCTGCGCCTTGCGGATGGTGTCATCTACCGCCAGCGCCTCGAAGGCGGCAAGCGGGCCGATGATTACCTGCACGTTATTTTTTTCGACCAGTTCCTGCATCTTGGTCTTCGTGATCGCGGGCTGACCGGCGCTGTCGGCGACGAACAGTTCGACCTTGCGGCCGGCAATCATGTTGTTGTGTTCTTTGAGGAACAGTTGCAAGCCGTCTTCCATCTGCTTGCCGCCGGCGGCGAGTGCGCCGGATTTGACGGTCAGGAAACCGACCCGGATCGGGTCACCTGCTGCGGCCTGAGCCGGGCCGGAAAAAAGGGCGGTGACGGTCGCAGTGACTGCAGCGAGGGTCAGGATTTTGTTCAGCATGACGTGTCTCCTTGATTGTTTCGATCAAAAAATATTTGGCCGGGCTTCTTTTTTTACGATGCTTTAGCCTCTCTTTAATATATTACCAAAGAAAAAAAGCCGCTTGTTTATTATTTTAAATAACCAGAATTCCGCAGCCATACGCCACTTTTACGTTGTTGCAGCGCGCAATTGATCGTGTTTGCGCTTTTTCGTGATGTATCACATAATCCAAAAAACACATTTACTGACATTTCTAATGCCGACCATAAACACGCCATCCAGCCCTCGTCAGAACACAGGCACGCCGCTCTTGCGCGAGTCGGCCTATGCGCAATTGCGGGCCGACATCCTCAGTTGCGCGCTGCCGCCGGGGGCTGAAATCCGCGAAGCCGAACTGGCCGCGCGCTTCCAGGTCAGCAAGTCGCCGGTGCGTGATGCACTGATGCGGCTCGAACGCGAAGGGCTGGTCATTTCGACGCCACGCCAGGGCTATCGGGTCGCACCAATTTCGGTGACCGACGTACAAGACATGTTCCAGCTGCGCGTTGCTCTCGAGCGCGCCTGCATGGAGCGCATCGTGCGCAATGCCAGCGATGCTCAATTAGAGACGCTGGAACCGTTTCGCCAGTTCGATCCGGCACAGTGGGACGATGGTTTCGTCGGTTACAACCGCAGCTTCCATCGCACGCTGGCGGCGCTGGGCGGCAACCTGCGCATGCAAAACCATCTGATCGATCTGATCGACCAGATGGAACGTGCGGTGCGGGTCAGCGTCAGCAACATCAAGAAAGGCAATCCCGAATCACTGGTCGACGAGCATTGCCAGCTCATCGATGCGCTGCAGCAGCGCAAGACCAGGCGCGCCGAGCGCGTCGCCGAACACCATGTTTCCGCTGCCGCGAAACGCGTCAATGACGCCATTTCGCGGTTTGCCATCGTCAGTTAGTCCATCGCGTTTTTAATCAAGGGGAAGTCAGATGTCCAGCGTTCCGAATACCAGTAACGGCGTACCTGTCCACGGCCTGTTCATCGACGGACGCGAAGTCGCCGCCACCCGTTCCGACTTGCTCGATGTGATCAACCCTGCCACCGGTGTCTTGCTGGCGCAGATCAGTCATGCCAGTGATGCCGATGTCGACCGTGCAGTGCAAAGCGCCACGACCGCCTTCGAAAGTGTCGAGTGGAGCACGATGTCGAACCGCACCCGCGCCAAACTGCTCAACAAGCTGGCCGATGTGTTCGAAGCCAACCTCGAAGAAATCTATCATCTCGAAACCCTGAATAACGGCCGCTCGCTCAACGAAACCCGGGCCCAGGTCTCGCGCCTGCCGGACTTCCTGCGCTACAACGCAGGGCTGGCGATTGCACGGCGCGATTCGGTCATCCCGGTCGATGGCAATTACCTCAATTACACACTGCGTACGCCGATCGGCGTGGTCGGCAACTCGACCCCGTTCAACCATCCGCTGATGATCATGATGAAAAGTCTGGCGCCAACGCTGGCATCGGGTTGCACCACCGTCGTCAAACCGTCCGAATACACGCCGCTGACAACGCTACGTCTGGCTGCGCTGTTCGTCGAAGCCGGCTTGCCGCCGGGCGTGTTCAATGTCATTACCGGTCTCGGCCCGACCAGCGGCAAGGCGCTGTCGGAACATCGCGGCCTGGCCAAATGGGTACTGACCGGCGGCACCGAAGCCGGCCGCATTACCGGCGCGCTGGCCGGCGCGAACTTTGCGCACCAGACGCTGGAACTGGGCGGTAAGACGCCGGTGCTGGTGTTTGATGATTTCGACGTCGATCAGGCCGTCAACTACGCCGCCTTTGGTGCTTTCATCGGCGCCGGCCAGACCTGCATTTGCGGCAGTCGCCAGATCGTGCAGGAAAAAGTGTATGACGAATTCGTCGAAAAACTCGCCGCCAAGGCCAAGTCCATCCGCATCGGCAATCCGATCGATCCGAAGGTGCAGCTCGGACCCGTGGTCTCGGCGCGTCAGCAGCAGCGCGTACTGAGCTACATCCGTATCGGCCTCGAAGAAGACGGCGCACGACTGGTCGCCGGTGGCCGCATTCCGGCTGATCCGGCCCTGGCGAACGGCTTTTTTGTCGAGCCGACCGTGTTTGCCGATGTCACTGCCGACATGCGCATTTTTCAGGAAGAAGTGTTCGGACCGTTCGTCTCGGTCACCAAATTCAGTACCGAAGCCGAAGGCATCGCGCTGGCCAACAATTCACCGTTCGGACTGGCTGGCGCCATCCGCACCAACGACATCACGCGTGCTCATCGGGTCGCTGCCCGCCTGAAATGCGGCATCGTCTGGATCAATGACCATCACCGGCTCGACCCGGCTTCGCCGTGGGGCGGCGTCAAGGATTCCGGTATCGGCCGTGAATGCGGCACCGAATCATTCGACCAGCATTTCGAAACCAAAAGCGTGATGGTGCGACTCGATGACACGCCGTTTGACTGGTACAAGGACACGGCCACCCAGCCGCGTCTGAATTGAACTGAACTCCCTCCCACCCGACAGGAAAGGTCACCATGAACACAACACCTATGGCGGAATTCGGCCAGATCGCGGTTCTCGTCAAAGTTGGCGAACACAAGGTCGGTGCCCGCATCGGCGGCGCTGGCGCACCCATCATCCTGTTCCACTCGCTACTGGCCGACGGCTCCAGTTTTGATCCGCTGGCGCGGTTGCTGGCGACGACCCACCGGGTCGTCATCCTCGACCTGCCCGGCTTTGGCAATTCCGACCGCGTCGAGGGCGGGCTTGATGCCGTGGCCGACCGGCTGGCGGCGGCGATTCGCGAGTTCAAATATGCGCAAGCACCGATTTTTCTGGGCAATGGTTACGGCGGCTTCGTGGCATTACTGACCGCGATCCGTCATCCGGACCTGGCCGCAAAACTGGTGCTGGCCGATTGCGGTGCGACGTTTTCGGAAGCCGGCCGGGCGGCTTTCAAGGGCATGTCGGCCGGTGCGGCAGCCCATGGCCTGGCCGGCATTGCCGATGTCGCGATGCGGCGTTTGTTTTCGCTGGATTTTCAGGCTGCTAATCCGGTGCTGCTGGCACAGCGACGCGAACGTTTTCTGGAAGTCGATCCGCAAACTTTCCATGCGGCCTGTGCCGCGTTGTCGACACTCGATCTGCGCGCCGATCTGGCTGCAGTTACCGTGCCGGTGCTGGTGCTGGTCGGCGAGCACGATGAAGCGACACCACCGCCAATGTCGATCGAACTGGCCGCGGGTTTGCCGCAAGCAACGCTAACAGTGCTGCCCGGCTGCGCGCATGTGCCGCAATTGCAGCAACCGGCACAGTTTATGGCAGCGATCGCTCCCTTTATCGCCTAGTCCTGACGGCTTACTGCCCCCACAGTTCGCCGTTCGGTCCGGTGCGCGGCGCGGCTACACCGAAATGGGTGTAGGCCAGCGGCGTCGCAATCCGGCCGCGCGGCGTGCGCTGCAAATAGCCCTGTTGGATCAGATAAGGTTCCAGCACATCTTCGATGGTTTCGCGTTCTTCGCCGATCGCAGCAGCAAGGTTGTCGAGTCCGACCGGACCACCGCTGAACTTGAACAGCACCGCTTCAAGCAGCTTGCGGTCCATCAAATCAAACCCGACCGGATCGACATCGAGCATCACCAGCGCGGCGTCCGCCGTTGCCTTGGTGATGTCGCCGTTGGATTTGACTTCGGCGTAGTCACGCACGCGGCGCAACAACCGGTTGGCAATCCGTGGCGTGCCGCGACTGCGCTTGGCGATCTCGAACGCGCCTTCAGGATCGATAGGCGCATTGAGCAGCGCAGCGCTGCGGGTGACGATGCGGGCCAGTTCGGTCGCGCTGTAAAACTCCAGCCGCGCAACAATGCCGAAGCGGTCGCGCAGCGGGTTGGTCAGCATGCCGGCGCGGGTGGTGGCACCGACCAGCGTGAACGGTTGCAAGTCCAGTCGCACCGAACGCGCCGCCGGTCCTTCACCGATCATGATGTCGATCTGGTAGTCCTCCAGCGCCGGGTAGAGGATTTCCTCGACCACCGGCGACAAGCGATGGATCTCATCGATGAACAGCACATCATTGGCTTCGAGATTGGTCAGCAATGCGGCGAGGTCGCCGGCGCGTTCGAGTACCGGGCCGGAGGTCTGGCGCAAGTTGACCCCCATTTCACGCGCAATGATGTGCGCCAGCGTGGTCTTGCCCAGACCCGGCGGACCGAACAGCAGCGTGTGGTCGAGTGCTTCGCGGCGCTGTTTGGCAGCGGTAATGAAGATGCTGAGCTGGTCGCGGATTTTTTCCTGGCCAACGTATTCGTCGAGCTGTTTTGGCCGCAACGCGCGTTCGATCGCCTCTTCGTTGGGCGACGTCGCGGTGGGCGTGATGATGCGCTGTTCGCTGAAATCATCGGTCTGGATGCTCATGCCTGATTACCCCTTGGACAGCGCCTTGAGCGCCAGCTTGATGCCATCGGAAACGCCGCTACCGGCCGGCACCTGCTTCATCGCCAGCAGCGCTTCCTTGTCGGAATAACCGAGTGCCAGCAGCGCGTTGAGGATATCGCTACTGCCATCCGGCAGCGCAACACCACCGACGATACCAAGATCGGCACCCAGCTTGCCCTTGAGTTCGAGCAACAGGCGCTCGGCGGTTTTCTTGCCGACACCGGGTACTTTGGTCAGGCGACCGGTCTCTTGCAACGTGATTGCCTGCGCCAGTTCGGACACCGACATGCCGGACAGGATCGCCAGCGCCATGCGCGGACCGACGCCGGCAATCTTGATCAACTGGCGAAACACGTTGCGCTCTTCGGCGGTGCCGAAACCGAACAGCAGATGGGCATCCTCGCGCACGATTTGCTGGGTCAGCAAGACGATTTTTTCACCCAGTGCGGGCAAGTTGTAAAAGGTACTCATCGAGACACCGACTTCATAGCCGACGCCGTGGCAATCAACCAGCAATTGCGGCGGATTTTTTTCGAGGAGTGTTCCGGAGAGGCGACCGATCATGGGGAATTTGGTGGAAGTGGTGGATAGAAGGATGATACAGGGAGCAGAGGCCAGGATGGGTTTGACGTTGCGAGCACCCTGGCACTTCTCTCCTTGATCGAAGCAATTTTTGTTACTACAATCTGACCACGCATATCGAATTCGATGCCAACAAGAACGAGCGGAATATCCGTGAGCGTAACCGGTCATTCCAACAAGCCGCCGACTTCGATTTTGATACCGCACTGGTGCAGCAAGATATCCGCAACCCGTATCCCGAAGTGCGCTTCGTCGCGACGGGATTGCTCAATGGGCGGTTGCATGTACTGTGTTTTACACCTGCTGGTGACAGCATACGCGTCATCAGCTTTCGCAAGGCCAACCTCCGGGAGCTCCGTCACTATGAAAAAGCGACCACCACTGACTGACAAGGATGGCGAAGTACGGGAATTGACTGCCAGTGATTTTCGGCAATTCAAACCGGCGCAGCAGGTACTTCCCTCGGCGCTGCAAACGAAGCTCGGGATGCGCCTGCGCGGCCCGCAAAAATCGCCACCGAAAATATCCACGACGATCCGGCTCTCGCCCGACGTCCTGCAAGCATTCCGGGCTGCCGGCGATGGCTGGCAAACCCGCATCGATGCGGCGTTGCGGGACTGGCTGAAAACGCATCCGGCAGGTTGAGTTACGCGGTAGCACTCGCAACGCAGGATGCAATGACCGTAGGGCATTGACCGAGCAACAAGCGGATCGAACCGTCACCCGACCAATCGTCCCTTGCGCACCCGCAAGCCCTTTTTCGCCAGTCCGGGCGCCAGCCCGCCGAGAATCGCCAGCACATCGCTGTTGTGCGCATGGCAAATCGCCACACCCAGCGCGTCCGCCGCATCGGCGGTCGGCTTACCCGACAGCATCAAGAGCCGCTGCACCATGTCCTGCACCTGTTCTTTTTGCGCCTTGCCCTGCCCGACCACGGCTTGCTTGACTTGCAGCGCGGTGTATTCGGCCACCAGCAGATCGGCACTGACCAGCGCACAAATCGCTGCGCCGCGCGCCTGGCCGAGCAACAGTGTCGATTGGGGATTGACGTTGACGAAGACTTTTTCGATCGCCGAACAATCGGGGCGATAGGTGGCGACGACTTCCGTGACGCCGGCCAGGATGGTTTTCAGCCGGGCCGGCAAGTCGATGTCGAGGGTCTTGATGGTGCCGGAGGCAATGTAGGTCAGCTTGTGACCGTGCTTTTCGATGACACCGAAGCCGGTGATGCGCAGCCCCGGATCGATGCCAAGGATTCTCACGGTCGCAGGTCCTGCAAGGCGATCAATGACGGAAATGACGCACACCGGTCAGCAGCATCACGACGCCCTGTTCGTCGGCGGCATCAATAACTTCCTGGTCGCGCATCGAACCACCCGGCTGGATCACGCTGGTGGCACCGGCGGCAACGACGACGTCGAGGCCATCACGGAACGGGAAGAACGCATCTGACGCCACGGCGGAACCGACCAGTGACAGACCGGCGTTTTGCGCCTTGATCGAGGCAATGCGGGCCGAATCAACCCGGCTCATCTGGCCGGCACCAACGCCAAGCGTCATGCCATTACCGCAGAACACAATCGCGTTGGACTTGACGAACTTGGCGACGCGCCAGGCGAACATCAGGTCCTGCAATTGCTGCGGCGTCGGTTGCTGCTTGCTGACGATGCGGATTTCGGCTTGCTCCAGATTACGCACATCCGGCGACTGCACCAGCAACCCGCCACCAACGCGCTTGAAGTCGTGCGCATTGCTGCCCAAGCCAAACGGGATTTCCAGCAAGCGGACATTTTGCTTCGCTGCGAAAATCTGTCGGGCCTGATCGCTGAAGGAAGGCGCAATGACTACTTCGACGAATTGCCGGGCAATCGCTTCAGCCGCGTTACCGTCGACCGGATAATTGAAGGCGATGATGCCGCCAAAAGCCGAGGTCGGATCAGTCTGCAACGCCTTGCTGTAGGCTTCGAGCGGGCTGCCGCCAGTGCCGACACCGCACGGATTGGCATGCTTGATGATGACGCAGGCGGTTTCGGCAAATGTCTTTACGCATTCCCATGCGGCATCCGCATCGGCGATGTTGTTGTAGGACAGCTCTTTGCCTTGCAGCTGGGTGTAATTGGCCAGGGCGCCTTCGACCGGGCGGGTGTCGCGATAGAACGCGGCCGCCTGGTGCGGATTTTCCCCGTAGCGCATTTCTTGTACTTTTTCGAAGTGCAGGTTGAGCGTGGAAGGGAACGCACTGCGGGTGGCATGGGCCTTGTCGGCACCAAGCGAGGTGAAATAGTTGGTGATCGATCCGTCGTATTGCGCGGTGTGAGCAAAGACTTTTTTGGCCAGCGCAAATTTGGTTTCGTAGCTGACTTCGCCATCGCCGGACTGCAGTTCGGCCAGCACCTGTGCATAGTCTTGCGACTCGCAAATGACGACCACATCCTTGTGGTTCTTGGCCGCCGAGCGCAGCATCGCCGGTCCGCCGATGTCAATGTTCTCAATCGCGTCTTCGAGCGTGCACTCAAGTTTGGCGACGGTTTGCTGGAACGGATAGAGGTTGACCACCACCATGTCGATGACCGGAATGTCGTGCTCGGCCAGTGCCGCGCGGTGCCCGGGGAAATCACGCCGGGCCAGAATACCGCCGTGCACTTTCGGATGCAGTGTCTTGACCCGGCCATCCAGCATTTCAGGAAAGCCGGTGTAGTCGGCCACTTCGGTGACTTTCAGGCCATTTTCGGCCAGCAGTTTGGCGGTGCCGCCAGTCGACAGCAGGTTCACCCCCAGCGCGGACAGCGCACGGGCGAAGTCGAGGAGTCCGGTCTTGTCGGAAACGGAAATCAGGGCTTGTTTGATCATGATGGGCAGTGTCGGAAAAATGAAGGAATTCGGTAAAAGTCATCGGTACGCGAATAGGGCGCACCGGTGTTGCTTGGTGTTGCTTGGTGTTGCTCTAGCACGCTGTATTACAACAGGCTGTGCAATTGCAGTTTTTTGCGCAAGGTATTGCGGTTAATCCCGAGCATTTCGGCAGCCAGCGATTGGTTACCGGCAGCACGTGCCATCACGACTTCGAGAATAGGCTTTTCGACGGTCACCACGACCATGTCGTAGATGTTCGACGGCTGCTGCTCGCCCAGGTCCCGGAAATATTTTTCCAGGCTTTTTTTGACAACTTCCTGGATGCTTTCTTTGCTCATGCTATACGGTAAATTACCTGGTTAGTGCGCCTGTTGCGGCGCTTGTTTATTCTTGGAGCGGGAGCCGTCAAGCGGCCATCTTTTGCATCAAGGGAATGTATTGTAACCGCTCACCGAAGCGAATTTGCGATTCGAAAAAATCGTTTACTGCTGCCAGTTGCTGCTCGCAGTCCTCCAGCAGATTCATGCGCTGGCGAAAATCTTCGCCGCCAGCCAGATCACGGACGTACCACCCGATATGCTTGCGCGCGGTCCGTACGCCCAGATAATCACCATAGAACGCATAGTGCGCACGCAGATGTTCGTCCATCAGCGCCGCTACTTCGCTCACCAGTGGCGCTGCCAGATGGGTACCGGTTGCCAGAAAATGAACAATCTCGCGGAAAATCCATGGCCGGCCTTGCGCGGCACGGCCGACCATGACTGCGTCGGCACCGGTGACGGCCAGCACGTGACGGGCTTTTTCGGGTGTGGTGATGTCGCCGTTGGCCACCACCGGAATCGTGACGGCAGCCTTGACTGCCGCAATCGTGTCATATTCAGCCGCGCCGTTGTAGCCGTCGGCGCGGGTGCGGCCATGCAATGTCAGCATGGCGATACCGGCCGACTGCGCCAGTCGCGCGATGTTGAGTGCATTTTTGTGCTGACGGTCCCAGCCAGTGCGAAACTTGAGTGTCACCGGTACATCGACCGCCGCCACCACCGCATCCAGGATCTGACCGACCAGGCGCTCGTTTTGGAGCAACGCCGAACCGCACCAGCTATTACAGACTTTCTTGACCGGACAGCCCATGTTGATATCGATCACCTGCGCCCCACGCTCGACATTGAAGCGTGCACAGTCAGCCAGCATGGCCGGATCAGCGCCGGCAATCTGCACCGCACGCGGTGCCATCTCGCCATCATGATTGATGCGCCGGGAGGTCTTTTCGGTTTGCCACAGGCGCGGGTTGGAGGCCGCCATCTCGGAGACCGCATAGCCGGCACCGAGCTGTTTGCAGAGTTGCCGGAACGGCCGGTCGGTCACCCCGGCCATCGGGGCGACGAAAACATTGTTAGCTAACTGATAGGGGCCGAGTTTCACGCAGACAGACGGGAGAAATTAATCAGGTATTTTATCCGGTTCGCGCGAGCTCATCGGAGATTCCGTTCAAACCTGTGATGCAACTGCAAAGGCTGGCACCCGGATTTACTGCCTGCGGTATGATCAAACTCATGCGCATCATTCTGATTACCGGTATTTCCGGCTCCGGCAAGTCCGTCGGCCTCAACGCTCTTGAAGACGCTGGCTACTTCTGCGTCGACAACTTGCCGCCGACGCTGCTGCGTGCCCTGGTGGCCACGCGCATGCAGGATCATGGAGACACTCTCGCTGTAGCAGTGGATGCGCGTAGTGCCGATTCACTGGCCGGCCTGCCAACCGATATTGCTCGCCTGAAAAAGGAAGGACATGACGTCAAGGTTCTGTTCCTGAGTGCCAAGACCGAGTCTCTGATCGCACGCTTTTCCGAAACCCGCCGTAGCCATCCGCTATCGCACCGGAGGCTGCCAGACCGATCCCCGGATGACCGCCCAACCCTGACAGAATGCATTTTGCGCGAGCGCGAGATGCTGACCACGATTGAAGGAATCGGTCATGTGATCGATACCTCCGGCCTGTCGGCCAACAAACTGCGCAGCTGGATCAAGGAATTGGTAGCCACGGAAGCGACCCCGCTGACGCTGCTATTCGAATCCTTCGCCTTCAAATTTGGTGTGCCTCTTGATGCCGACATGGTGTTTGATGTGCGCATGCTACCCAATCCGCACTACGACACGGCGCTACGTGCACTCAATGGTCGCGACCAGCCGGTAATCGCGTTCCTCGACGCCCAGCCGGATGCAGCCGAACTGATGGCCGATATCCGCCAATTTGTCGAAAAATGGCTTCCCGCATTCAAGGCAGATAACCGCAGTTATCTGACTGTCGCGATCGGCTGCACCGGCGGACAGCATCGCTCGGTCTACATCGCTGAACATCTTGCCGCGTATTTTCGCAACACTGAACGGGTGGTACTGCGCCACCGCGAAATGGACTGATATGACTGATATAGAAACCGATAACGCCAACTGGCTCCCCCTCTTTCCATTGCAAACCGTGCTGTTCCCGGACGGAATCCTGCCCTTGCGCATCTTTGAAACCCGCTACATCGACATGGTGCGCGAGTGCATGCGCCTCGAAAAACCGTTCGGTGTGGTGGCAATCCGGGAGGGCACGGAGACCGGGCAAGCGGCGCAACCGGAAGCAGTCGGCTGCTCGGCAGCCATCGTCCACTGGGACATGGAAGCCGGCGGTTTGCTGATGATCGGCACACGCGGCGGCCTGCGGTTCCGTATCCGTGAAACGCGCTTGCTGGCCGACCAACGACTCGAAGCACGCGTCGACTACCTCGATGCGGACCGGCTGGTCACGCCACTGCCCGGACAAGCCGATTGCGCCAGGGCGCTGAAATCCCTCACCGATGATTTTGATCAGCGGATCGGCAGGAACAACACGCAGGATTACCCGTTTGCGCTGCCATTACGTCTCGATGACGCCGGCTGGGTAGCCAACCGCTGGAGTGAAATCCTGCCCCTGACCCTGAGAACCAAACAGGAATTACTGGAATTGGATGATCCGTCGATGCGGCTGACCCTCATTCAGTCTTGCCTTGAACAACAACAGCTTCTGCAAGGCTGAATAGACTGGCACCATCTCGCGGCCAAACAGCAACAGTAGCATCCGGCGTTACCAGCACTGTGCAGTGACAAGACCAAAATGCATTTGATCCGACCAGTCCGGATAACCTGCAAATTCACTGCTCAACCACCGCGCCGACAATGCATCCCCTCCTTCGTACGCTGTCCCAATCGGCCACCGCGCCCTCCCGCGGACAGGCAATCTCTCACATCAGCATCGCATCGCTGCTCTACCTGCTGACCATTTTCGTTTTTTCACAGCAAGGACTAATCAGCCAGCAAGCGTTTCTGGGGGGAGCCTCCGTGTTGGCCGGGTTTCTCGTGCTTTTCTTTGTGTTGTTCTGGTTTCGGATCAATGTGCGTTTTCGAGAACCCAGCCTGACTTTCGCGCAAATTGCCGCATCAGTGATCATGATGATCACTGTGTCTTGCCTGGACCGTGCTGCACAGACCGTATTTGGGCCGTTTTTGCTGGTGGCTTTGTCATGTGGCATCTTCCGGCTCGGCGCGAGAGCGCTGCTGCTGCTGGCGATCGGCAGCATCAGCGCCTATCTGATAATGATCCTGGCTCGCAATTTTCCTGCCGGCGACAACGACGCATTCCGGATGGACTTGCTGCAATGGCTAATCGTTTCACTGGCATTACCGCTTATTGTGGCCGTCGGTAAAGAAGCCGGCCAACTGCGCGATGCGCTCAGAACCACGCACTGGCAATTACAACAATTCGAAGAGCAGGCCATTCGCGACGAACTGACCGGCCTGTACAACCGACGCCAACTACAGACCGAGCTTGACGCTGCCATCGCCAGGGCCAACCGGCATGGCATTCCATTCTGCGTGTGCCTGATCGACGTCGATCATTTCAAGGATATCAATGACTGCCATGGTCACCTGGTCGGAGACCTCATTTTGCGCGAATTCGCCCGCATTGCGAGCGACAGCATCCGCGACAGCGATGTAATCGGTCGCTATGGCGGTGACGAATTCATGCAGATTCTGCCGGATACCGATCTGAAGGGCGCGGTCATGCATGCCGAGCGTTTGCGTGTCTACACGCACTTTCTGGATTTGCAAAACGTACTGCCGCCGCACGCCATTTCGTTGTCGATCGGTGTCGCCCAGTTTCAGCCCGGCGAAGCCGTCACGACACTCATCGAGCGTTCAGATACAGCGCTGTATCGCGCCAAGGAACGCGGCCGCAACCGGGTCGAGTGGATCGACGATTACTAAGCGACACGCGCAGACGCAAACAAGTCTTCGGCACGAAACAGGGCGAGTAACAACTTCTTGACCGGCGCCGGCAAGGGTGCATCGGCTAGCGCATTCACCGGGTACCAGACATGACTATCCTGGCCGACGCGTTCCAACCGGCGCGAAAGACGTACTTCGTACGGCGATATCTGCAACTTGAAATGCGTAAAGACGTGTGAAAACGGTGTCAACCGTACGCACGATACCGGCACACCGAACGGTGCCAGCGCCTGCTCCAGACGTTGCCTGAAAACTGTGCTCTCGCTCTCGTCACCGAGATCCGCCGGCACTAACGCCGCCACTTCCGGCAGCGACAACAAGCCCCCCCAGATTCCGCTGTCAGGGCGCTGTTCCAGCAACACCTGGCCCTGATCGATGACTACCAGCATCGCCGTCTGGCGTTGCGGCACGGCTTTCTTGGGTTTGCGTACTGGCAGCAGCGCGACGCGATCGGTCGCCAGCGCGACACATCGGTCGGCCAGCGGACAGCGCGTGCAATCGGGCCGACTGCGTGTACATAGCGTGGCTCCCAGGTCCATCAAGCCCTGCGTATAACGCTCGATGCCGTTCAGCGGCAACAAGTCGACCGCGCGCTGCCATAACTGATCCTCGACCGGCTTGCTACCCGGGTAACCATCGACACCGAAGACGCGCGCGAAGACGCGCTTCACGTTACCGTCAAGTATCGCAGCCCTTGTGCCATAGGAAAATGCCGAAATGGCAGCCGCCGTAGATCGCCCTATACCGGGCAAATCAGCCAGCAATAAGGGATCTCCCGGAAATTTTCCACCATACTCGGCTACGACGCGCCGGGCGCACTGGTGCAGATTGCGGGCCCGCGTGTAATACCCGAGTCCGCTCCAGTGCGACATCACTTGCTCCGAACTGGCGCTGGCCAGTGCTTCAACATCCGGAAAACTGATCAGGAATTTTTGATAGTACGGAATGACTGCTGTGACTTGGGTCTGCTGCAACATGATTTCGGACAACCAGACGCGATACGCATCACGCGTGTTTTGCCACGGCAGTGCATGACGGCCGTGGCTTTGTTGCCAGCCAATGACTGCAGCGGAAAAACTTGGATCAGCGTAAGTGCCGGCAGGAATATCGTTACTGGTTCGTGGTCGCACTCAGGACGCCATTTCGAGCGCGGCCAGCTCCGCCTGAACCGCCGTCCTGAGCGTATTTTCGAGCACCAGCAAACGGGCGTAGTCAGTCGACAATTCCGCTTCCATCTGTTCGAAAGCAGTCACTTTTTCTTCCAGACTATCCGTCGCAAGATGAATCCGCTCAATGGACTGACGCCGGCGTTTCAACTGTGCCTTGTGTTCCCGTATCTGCCCTTCGAGAGGGGCCATGACGACTTTCAGCCAGGCGTCGACATCACGGTTGGCCTGCAAGAAACTTTGCTTGACGCGCGAGGCGATTGAATCAAAAAACTTTTGCATCAGTACACCCGTACGGGTAGTCACAATAGCGGTAGCACCAAACTGGCGCTGGTAGATCACTTCGATCATGCGGATTTCTTTCACGTATTTGTCGAGTGAAAATGGCATCGGAGTGGACAATGCCAATCCGTGTTCAGTTGAAAATTTACGGTACATAACGGTCATCATTGCCGAAATTTCATCGGTCTTCATCGATGACAAGTAAAGGTTGTTCTGGACTTGCTCGAAGAACCGCCGTACTGCTTCGCGAAAGCCGGAAGAAAAAATACTGCCCTCCATGGCCTGTCGCGTCAAGCGGATGTCCTGCTTCAGGATCTCCATGCCAAGGCTGGTGAAGACGTCGTTCGACAAGCGCGCAAACACGGCGCGCGTACCCTGCAGCTTGATGAGACTTTTATCGAATTCACGTTTCTCGATATCGATGCGCTTCATCATGTGATCAATGATGTTCTGGTTTTTACCGCGCAGACTTTTCAGTTCGAGCAACTGTTCAACAACATTACGGGTACGAGTGAGCAACTGGGTTCTCTTGGCTGCGGCCAACTCATCAATATTGCCGTCAAGCTGGCTACGAATAATGTGCTGACGCGCCGGAATCAGCTGCTGGGACAGCGCATTTTCTAGCGTTGGCATGCGACTGCGAATAAGTAACGGTATGTCATGGTTGATCTTCCCGACCAGGCCTTTTTGCGCAGAGACAGGGAATATCTGGTTCTCCTGCAAACCCAGCAGTTGTGCCGCGCTGCTGACCTGCTGGCAGATCTGTTGCTCGACTTCATCTGCGGAACGCAACTCGTCCCACATGCTATCGATTTTATTGAGCACCACCATGCGACCGGTGCCGGCACCAATGTGGTCGCGCCAGATCGTAATATCGCTCTTGGTCACACCGGTATCGGCGGCCAGGATGAATAGCACTACGTGGGCATTGGGAATCAGGTTTAACGTCAGCTCGGGCTCGGTACCAATGGCATTGAGCCCCGGCGTATCGATGATGACCAGGCCTTGCTGCAAGAGCGGATGGGGAAAGTTGACGATGGCATGTCGCCAGCGCGACACTTCAACCAGGCCATCGGCATCGACTGCTAACGCACGGTCCGGATCATTTTCGTCGTACAAGCCATAACTGTGCGCTTGCGCGATCGTCACACGTTTGGTCAGGCTGACTTGCCGGAACGCTTCCTGCATACCCTCACCGGAGGACAGGTTCAGAGGTAACACGGTCCAGGCCTGTTGTTCTGACTTCAGGTCGGCAGTCGATTTTCCCTGAGCTCGGGTTTCAATCGGCAGTAGTCGGATCGAGGGCGGAAAGGTTTCGTCGTACAACAATTCGGTCGGGCACATCGTGGTTCTGCCGGCCGACGAGGGCAGGATGCGCTGTCCGTACCCGGCGAAGAAAATCGCATTGATCAGCTCCGATTTTCCACGCGAAAATTCGGCGACGAACGCGACGGTCAGTTTGTCGGTCGATAGCCGGACAGCCATCTGCTCCATGCGCTGTTGACTGTCCGGGTCCATCAACTCCACCGCTTCGACATGATCGCGCTAGGCGGCTAACGCAGTCAGAACTTCGCCCCGCCAGCCACCGTACTGCTCGAATTTTCGAAAAAGATCACTCACGCTGTTTCCTCACGGTGCTTTGTTTCTAACAGACTGGAACTACAAAAATTCGTCGCTGGCTGCCCGCCTGTTATTTTTGGCAATACACGCAATAAAAGGTTGAACGCTGCCCCTGTTTGATCTGGCGCACGGCCGTTCCGCATACGCGACATGGCTCGCCACCTCGATCATAGACGAAATAGCTTTGTTGAAAATAGCCCGACTGTCCATTTGCGCCCACAAAATCACGCAAAGTACTGCCTCCTTGTGCAATTGCTGCCGATAGCGTGTCCTGAATCTCGCTGGCCAGACGCGCGTACCGCACCAGCGAGATGCGGCCAGCGGCTGTTTTTGGGTTAATGCGGGCCCGGAACAAGCTCTCCGATGCGTAGATATTGCCGACGCCAACCACCACATCACCTGCCAGCAAAACTTGCTTGATCGCTGCGCTGCGGCCACGCGTCTGATGAAACAGGGTGTGCGCCAGCATCATTGCACCCAGCGGCTCGATACCCAGCCCGCGTAGCAGGACATGTTGTTCGAGCGGCCCATCCTGTTGCGCATGCCACAGTACGGCACCAAAGCGACGTGGATCGGTCAGCCGCATCAGTTGATCGCTGACAACCAGATCAAAATGATCGTGCTTTTCCGGTGGAGTTGACAGAGGCAGGATGCGCAAGTGGCCGGACATGCCGAGGTGGATCAGCAACGTACCGTGATCGAAATTAATCAGCAGATATTTGCCACGCCGCCCGGTCGATCGCACGGTGCGACCGGCCAACGTCGCTGCAAGATCGGGCGGGAACGGCCATCGCAATCCGCTGCGACGCATGACAACCGCCGCAACGATCCGACCATCCAGATGGGGGGCAATACCCATGCGGGTAACTTCGACTTCAGGCAATTCGGGCATGGCGGACGGAAACTCCAGATGACAGGAAAAAACTGGTGCGGAGCCGACTCTCGACGGCATACCGGCGACGGCACGCGGATAGGACTGGTTACGCGTAGAATGAAATTTTGCTTGGACAGACAGGATTATCCCTTGAAAACAGCCTTCGTCATTGTAACCGCGTCGCTTCTGTTGTCGGCCTGCGCCGCCCTGCCGGGAGCAGTGCGTCCGGCGATCGCTGCGACAGTCGATGCCCCCGCCGCAAGCCAGGCCGCGATTGTTCCTGACGAGGTGACCGGCGACACCGAAAAAAACGCCAACGCTGGATTACCATCGGTTGAGCTGACCGAAGAACTGATGTACCAACTGCTTACTGCCGAAATCGCATTTCAGCGCGGCGATTGGCAACCGGCCTATATCAGCATGATCTCGGTGGCACAGCAAACCCGTGACCCCCGCGCAGCAAGACGCGCGGCTGAAATGGCCATCGCCGCCAAGCAGCCAGAAGAAGCGATGGTTGCAGTCCGGTTCTGGCGCACGCTGGCACCAAAATCTGACGAAGCCACCCAGTATTACATCGGCATGATTCTGCTCGGCGATGACCTGAGCGAATTTCAGGAGGTGTTCGAACAACGCTTGCGCGATGTCCGACCGCAAAGCCGCCCCCTTTTGATCCTGCAGGTCCAGCGTCTGTTGTTGCGCGCCAAAGACAAGAACGAAGCGTTCGAGGTCATGCAAGAGCTGGTCGCGCCCTACCTCGATCTGGCGGAAGCACATATTGCCCTGGCCCAGGCCGCATTCAGCAACAATGCCCCGGAGCGAGCCCGCACCGAAGCCATGCTTGCGCTGAAAACCAAACCTGACTCGGAAATCGCAGCGCTGACGCTCGCGCAAGTCATTCCCGATAAAAAAGAATCGGCGCAATCGCTGCAGTCCTATTTGTCGGCCCATCCGGACAGTCGCGAAATACGCATCGCTTATGGCCGCATGCTGATCGAGCAAAATCTCTACGACCAGGCCACCAAGGAATTCGAAATCCTGCTCAAGGACCAGCCGGAAGACCTGACTACGCTGTTTGCACTGGGCATACTCGGCACCCAAACCAATAACCTGAAAAACGCCGAGCAATACCTGACGACCTACCTGAAAGTGCTATCCGGGCGCCCGGCCGAAAATCGCGATCCGGCACAGGCGCTACTGGTACTTTCGCAGATCGCAGAAGAGCGCAAGGACACCGATACAGCGCTTGCTTATCTGTCTCGCATCGAGCCCGGCGAAGCCTACTTCGGGGCCCAGATCAAGCGCGCTCAGCTAATGGGAGAGCGCGGCGAATTGACCAGCGCGCGCCAGCTGCTCGCCGAATTTCCCGGCACCAGCGAACGTGAACAGATACAGGTGATCCAGGCCGATGCGCAGATCTTGCGTGATGCGGGCTTGCAGAAGGATGCCTATCAGGTCCTCGAAACCGGTGCACTGCGCTTCCCCGAAAATATCGACATCCTGTACGACTACGCGATGGCGGCTGAAAAATTGAACCGGCTCGACAAAATGGAACTCGCGCTGCGCAAGGTCATCAAGTTGGCACCAACCAACCAGCACGCCTACAACGCGCTGGGCTATTCGCTGGCAGAGCGCAACCTGCGACTGCCGGAAGCATTCAAGCTGGTCGAGCAGGCCCTGACGCTTGCACCGAACGATCCGTTCATCCTCGATAGCATGGGCTGGGTCCAGTACCGGATGGGCAAGCTGGCGGAAGCCGAGACCCTGCTAAGACGCGCCTATGCATTGCGCTCGGATACCGAAATCGCGGTCCATCTCGGGGAAGTGCTATGGGCTCGCGGTGAAAAAGCCGATGCGCAGCGATTCTGGCGCGATGCCCGCACCAAAGATCCAAAAAATGATTCGCTGAAAAATACCCTCACGCGCCTCAAGGTCGAACTTTGATCCGCGTCCTCGTGCGGTCCGGTGCGCTCCTGTGTGCACTGCTGGCCGGCTGCGCGGACATGACGCCACTAGCGATGACATCAACGCGAACTGGTGAGCCCATCGCAGCTATCGACCTCGGCGGACGCCTCTCTGTACGCTATCAGCGCGATGGCAACGAAGAAGCCCTCCATGGCAGCTTCAGTTGGTCGCAAAGCGCTAACCGGACGCTGGTGACGTTGATGTCGCCACTCGGCCAGACCCTCGCTACTATCGCGATTACGCCGAACGAAGCCATCCTGACGCAAGCCGGTCAGCCCGTGCGCCGCGCTGCAGATCCGGACGCGCTGGCAGCTGAAGCACTTGGCTGGCCGCTGCCGGTAGCAGGCTTGCGTGACTGGCTTCAGGGCCGTGCCAATGACATGAACGAGCAACCCGTAACGGCTTCGCCAGCCAGCACGACCCCTATCCTGACGCGGGATGGCTGGACGCTGCAATATGGCAGTTGGGATACGGATGGACCCGACGGCACGGCCCATCCGAAGCGTATTGACCTCAGTCGTCATACGAAAGCCGCCGGTAATGTGGC
Organism: uncultured Burkholderiales bacterium; assembly: GCA_903836575.1. Taxonomy (GTDB): domain Bacteria; phylum Pseudomonadota; class Gammaproteobacteria; order Burkholderiales; family Burkholderiaceae_D; genus Actimicrobium. The sequence continues at coordinate 2,329 of CAILRJ010000120.1, read as the reverse complement.
AATCCGGATCGTCATTGACAATTGGCAGCCGACTTGATGCCGCTCACGTTACGCACGCTGCGAAATTGTCCTGCCCCCGCCAAGCTCAACCTGTTCCTGCATGTGACTGGCCGCCGCGCAGACGGCTATCATCTGCTGCAAAGTGCCTTTCAATTGATCGATCGCAGCGATCTGCTGCACTTCGACGTGCGCGATGATGGCATGATCAGGCGTACGACAGAGGTGGCCGGCATTGCGCACGATAGTGATCTGATCGTGCGTGCCGCACGCCTGCTGCAAGAAGCCACGGGTAGCCGGTACGGTGCCGATATCGCGATCGAAAAAATATTGCCCATGGGAGGCGGGCTCGGTGGAGGCTCATCGGATGCGGCCACGACGATGATGGCACTGAACCATTTATGGCAGACCGGCATGACCCGGAGTGAAATGCGACAGCTTGGCCTGCAGTTGGGCGCGGACGTACCGTTTTTTCTGTTCGGCACCAACGCGTTTGCCGAAGGTATCGGCGAACAACTCGTCCGGCTAGATACCCCGGAATCCTGGTTCCTGATTGTCGAACCGGGAGTCGCCGTACCGACCCCTGTAATATTTGCATCTTCGGAATTGACAAGAAATTCTAAACCCGTCAGAATGCTGGACTTTTCCGGAGCTCTCGTTGGTTTCGGTAGAAATGATTTGCAAGCAGTGGCAATGAATTTGTTTCCGCCGGTTGCTGAGGCCATTGAGTGGCTCGGAGGTCCGGAGACTGCCAGAATGACCGGTTCAGGAGCATGTGTATTTCGTACATTCGATACGCGAGCCGATGCACAAGCCATGCTTGAAAAAGTACCTGCCCGTTGGGTTGCATGGATAGCAAAAGCACTAAATCAGCATCCGCTGCTGAACTTGCAGTAAGAAGAACGAAAAATTTTTTTGACGTTGCATCAAACGCGGTTCACCGCGACAATGCAGCGGCATCAGCAAAGTTGCGTAGGGGAATCGCCAAGCCGGTTAAGGCACTGGATTTTGATTCCAGCATTCGAAGGTTCGAATCCTTCTTCCCCTGCCATTGATTTAATTGAGTAAGAACGAGCAAGTACAAATGCAAGCCGCCAACGCATGACTGAAACGTCGGGCCTGGGCGGCATTTTTAATTTTAATGACCGTTTTTCAGGACACTTCACCATGGCACTCGATAACCTGATGGTTTTTACCGGTAACGCAAACCCGGATCTGGCGCTTGGTGTCGCACAACACCTCGGCATCGAACTAGGCAAGGCAGTTGTCTCCAAATTTTCCGATGGTGAAATCGTCGTCGAGATCAATGAGAATGTGCGCGGCAAGGATGTTTTCGTCCTGCAATCAACTTGCGCACCGACCAACGACAGTTTGATGGAATTGATGTTGATGGTCGATGCGCTCAAGCGCGCATCCGCCGGCCGCATCACCGCAGCCATCCCGTACTTCGGCTACGCTCGTCAGGACCGCCGTCCGCGCTCGGCCCGCGTCGCAATTTCGGCCAAAGTCGTGGCCAATATGTTGCAGGAAGTCGGCGTCGAACGCGTGCTGATCATGGACCTGCACGCGGACCAGATTCAGGGCTTCTTCGACATCCCGGTCGATAATATTTACGCATCGCCGATCCTGCTCAGCGACCTGGTTGCCAAGAACTACGATGATCTGCTGGTAGTCTCGCCGGACGTCGGCGGCGTGGTTCGCGCTCGCGCACTGGCCAAGCGCCTTAATTGCGATCTGGCAATTATCGACAAACGCCGTCCGAAGGCCAACGTCTCCGAAGTAATGAACATCATCGGTGAAGTCGAAGGCCGCAACTGCGTGATTATGGATGACATGGTTGACACGGCCGGCACGCTGGTCAAGGCCGCGGAAGTACTGAAAGACCGCGGCGCCAAAAAAGTCATCGCCTACTGTACCCATCCGGTCCTGTCCGGCCCGGCCATCGAGCGCATCAATGCCTCGACACTGGATGAACTGGTGGTCGTCGACACCATCCCCCTGTCAGAAGCAGCTCGCGCTTGCAGCAAAATCCGTCAGCTGAGCTGCGCAGCCTTGCTGGCAGAGACTTTCCGTCGCATCAGCAGCGGTGACTCGGTCATGTCACTGTTTGCAGAGTAATTTTTCAGAACGCTGAACCCTTTGCAGCAATGCGAAGGTCGGTGAAGTCCGCAGCCGCACGTGGAATCACCAAACCCCGGACGCGCCAGTCGCATCCGTTTTCGAATCCCCTGGTCGCGGGGGATTTTTATCGCAAGGCACTGCCTTGCAACATTTGGAGCAACACATGAAAGTTATCGCATTTGCACGCACAGCACTGGGGACCGGAGCGAGC
>CAILRJ010000119.1 GCA_903836575.1 uncultured Burkholderiales bacterium | reverse complement strand
TCGCGCCCCGCCGGGCGACCCGCCCGCGCGGGCCATCTCTGCCAGCACCGCGTGACTGTCGTCGACCAACAAGGCCTGGACTTCGTTTGCCAGAGCGAGCAAGTTCAGGTCCGCGCCATCGATCGCCTTGTCAGTGCAGGGAACATAGGTCAGTGCACCCATCGTGTTATCGCCAAGATAAGCAAGTCGGTCCAGCGTCGACACGGTCGACAGATCCATCCCGCACGCCTTCATGCGCCGGTTCATCAAGCCAAGTCCCCAGCTATCCGGCAGCGAATCGGACACCAAACCAGGGACCCGCTGCAAATTCACGTAGTACTGTTGCTGGTCGGGATAAGCCGCGACGCGCAGGGGTAAGCGGATTGGTGACAAGTCAAGGCCAAGCGCAATCGCTTCCGGTGAATATTGAAACAACACATCGCCCCCGGCATCCGCCAGTCGGCCCAGCACAACCGATGCGCCAAACGCCCGGTACATGACCGTCAGCTCTTTCATTTGATGCGACTGGCTAACCGATATGCCCGCTGGCGCCCGACAATTGCCGCCTTCGCCCGCATCTCCTCGATCGTGCGGCTTTGGGTTACCAGCACCGATTGCAGATCCGACGTTGCGTTGAGCGATTCGAGTATCCGGACAAAGGTTTCCAGCGTGCAGCGCCCGGTACGCTCGAAGTTACCCAGCGTCTTGCTGGAAAGACCAATGCGTTGCGCCATTTCATCAACGCTCACATTGATCGAAAGCCGACGGGTGCGGGCGCGAGCACCGAGTTCGAGACAAATTTCATGCGGAAGGGCCAATGAAAAATCAAGCATATTTATTCCTGATAGTTCTTCAAAAATTACCTAACTAGAATAATTCTACCTGATGTGAAGCCGATATTCCCATCCAATCTTCCATAACCCTTTGACGTGAGCAGCAACGCCGTCTCGAGCAAGAATTGTCGGCTCTGTCGATCTGAACGACTGCGACACGCAATCGCTAAACACAAAGACGGTGAATTTGTTCCATTTTGTAGGGTGGGCACAGCCGTTCGTGCCCACACGCGCGAACCGAAAACGCCCGCCAATTCAAGCTATCTACCAATAAGCCGCCCACATGAGAATAAGAAAGCCTACAAAGAACTCTGCTTATCACCACCAACAGCACCAACTACCGTCAGTTAAGCCGCAGCCTGAATAAGTGCCGGCCCCAATTTAGTTCGAAGTTCTGCGACGACGTCGAGAAGTGGCGTCATCGCAAACCGGTTCTTCTTGAGAAAAGCCAGCCAGATAGCCTGCCGTGACGTATCGGTGGCAAACTCAACGGTCAGTCCAATAGGCAGCACAACCGGAACCAGCATTCCTCGACGGACAAAGGTTGCGGCGATCGCCTCGGCGAGCGTATCTGAATTGAGTGTTTCACGACTTAGCAACATCCAGATATCGAGGTAATCCTTCATTCGACTGTTCGTCATGCCGAGCAAAACGATCGCGTGAAGTTTTTCCGAAATGACCGTATAGACGGGATAAGTTCTCAACCGGGGAGCAGGGAAATTTTTCAGTAGTAACGGATAGTCCGAAAAAAACGGCTCGGGCGTGACCGCATCACCAAACCCGATGTCAATCTGCGTTTTGCATCGTGCCTTGGCAACCTCAGCCACCATCAGCACCCGAGCACCGGCATCGCCGGCATCTTTGCGGATTTCTGAAATGCTTACCGATTCAGGATCGAAGAAAATGCCATCCTCAACCGCAATGCCTGCGATGTGACGAAATGTCGTGGCGATTGATTCCAAGTCGCCCGGGCCGAAACCGAGCAAATCCGCATCGCGCGTTGAGCGATGCGGCATGTCGTACCAAAGCGTGAACAGCAGTGCTCCCTTGAGCAAGAATTGATCGGCATACCTGGATTGACTGAGCCGGTACAGCATGCGCTCCAGCGCAAAGCGCACCAGGATCTGATTGAAGTCAACACCTTGAACCTTGGCAACGCTCAACAGGCGTGCACGCACTGACGCAGGGAGATCTTTCTTCATCCAATCACCTCAAGGTAAGGGCGCATCACGTTCGCGACCCGGCAAATCTTGGCGAAGCGCCAGAGGTCATCCGCACTGGCTTTCTTTTGTGATCGTGCATCCCTGAGCGCCTCCAGCGCGACGTCGAGTCCGATCTTGTGACGATGCTTGAAGCAATCGGCGATGGTCTTGGCCACACAGAAAACCCGCAACGTCACCTGATCACGCTCATGGACCTCGATTCCTTCTGAATAGGCCTCGCCGGCAAACTGAACCATCTTGACCGGCGGATACGCCATCGTGGGCACATGGCTACCGCGAGGCATGGCAATCCAGACTTGCCACGGGAGTTGGGTAGTCAATTCATGGAACTGCAGCGCGCTGTGCAAACAAAATACCGCCTGCGGTACTTTGGTGGCGACAGTGGTCAGACCCTCGTGCTCGGAACCTTGACGGCCTGGCAACTGATAGAGACCGCGACCTATTTTTTCCAGCTGACCACTGCTCGTCATACGTCTCAGAATCATCCGCGGAACCCCGATATCCGCCAGATCACTGGGACGTACTATCCCTTTCCGGTGCAGCAGATCAAGGATACGTTGAGTGTGGGGTTCAAGGCTCATAGGCTATGAAGTATGTTCCATTTATTCGTCAACGACAAATAAGTGACGAATAAATGGATCTTCCGAACTCTCGCTTGTAACCAAGAGGGACGGTACTCAAGCACGTCCTGCTGCACACAACCACTCCCAACGAACCCACCGCTCCAATTTAACGATACGGCGCAGCCAATGGCTCCCCGATAAACACCCCCTGCGCCGGCCAAGCCACACTTTTCCAATACGCCTCAATAGCCGTTTCGCCCATCAGGTAATGCTTGAGCAGCACACTTGAATTCGGAAACTTCTGCCAGTAATTGCACGGCTCCGACACGCTGCCATAACTGGCCGTCGCACCGGCATCGAGCCAGCGCAAACTGCTCATCTGGCTTTTGCCCAGCAAATCACCACCGACAGAAGTTAAATGGTCAGCGAGTGCGCCAGCCTGAAAACGCAGCGTCTCCAGATGTGGCACCGACACCGCGCCGGTTTGATAAATCATTACATCGGTCGCATCGATCAGGCTATCTTGCCGCAGCGTCTTGATCACCAGCTTCTTTTGTGGAATCGCCCCGCTACGCGGGAAATATGCAGCGCGACTATTGCGCGCCGCATCGGCCGTAATCAGGTAATACGCCGTCGACGGGTACAACCGGAAAGTGCTCTGCACGCCGCGATCAATCAATGCCTTGGCTTGTTCGAATGACTCGGTCGGCAACAGCATCGACGGGCGCATCCCGAACTCAGTAAAAGGCTGGCGCGAGAGGGCGTTGTAATAGGGGCTGGGCTTGCCGGGCGCGCAAGTCTTAACACACTGCTGCGCATCAAAGCCAAGCGTCATCGCCGAGGTAATCGAGTTGCACTCCACGCCATACGGCGCGGTCCAGATCATCAGCAGCGCCTGCATTGCGGGGGTTAATTGCGCATCGATTTCCTGCTTGAGTTTGGCAAAGGCAACCCGTGACAAGTTAGGCGGCGCATTGGGGATATTCACATGGATCAGGTTTTGCGCAGGAATTTGCCGGGC
>CAILRJ010000118.1 GCA_903836575.1 uncultured Burkholderiales bacterium | reverse complement strand
GTTGCGGGCACTCAAGCAAACCGTGCCGGCCAAGAAAATGAGCGCGGCCAAATACGGCAGCAACTGGACCGAAGTCAATGCCAGCATCCTGCGCAAAGGTGACATCGTGCTGGTCGAAGCCGGCGATATCGTGCCGGTCGATGGTGAAGCGATCGAAGGCGTGGCCTCGGTTGACGAGAGCGCGATCACCGGTGAATCGGCTCCCGTGATCCGCGAATCCGGCGGCGATTTTTCTGCTGTCACCGGCGGTACCCGCGTGCTGTCCGACTGGCTGGTGGTGCGCGTCGCAGTGAACCCCGGCGAAGCCTTCATCGACCGCATGATCGCGATGGTCGAAGGTGCCAAGCGCCAGAAGACACCCAATGAAATTGCACTGACGATTTTGCTGGTGGCGCTGACCATCGTGTTCCTGATAGTGACGGTGACGCTGCTGCCGTTCTCGCTGTACAGCATCGGTGCGGCCGGCACCGGTACGCCGGTGACGATCACGGTGTTGATCGCGTTGCTGGTCTGCCTGATCCCGACCACGATTGGCGGCTTGCTGTCGGCCATCGGCGTGGCCGGCATGAGCCGGATGATGCAGGCTAACGTGATCGCCACCTCCGGGCGGGCGGTCGAAGCGGCCGGCGATGTCGACGTACTGTTGCTCGACAAGACCGGCACGATCACGCTTGGTAACCGCCAGGCCTCGGCTTTTTTTGCCGCGCCGGGCGTGACCGAAGAACAGCTGGCCGATGCCGCGCAACTGGCCTCGCTGGCCGACGAAACCCCGGAAGGGCGCAGCATCGTCACGCTGGCGCGGCAGCGCTTCGGCTTTGCCGAACGCGACCTCGCCGCACTGGCGGGCAATGCGGTGCCGTTCACTGCGCAAACCCGTATGAGCGGCATCGACATCGGTGCGCGCGCGCTGCGCAAGGGCGCGGTCGATGCGCAGAAAAAATATGTCGCGTCGCTCGGCAAAGTCTTCCCGGCCGGGGTCGCACGCGACGTCGACACGGTCTCGCGACGCGGTAGCACGCCGCTGGTGGTTGTCGATGGCGCGCGCGTAATGGGCGTGGTCGAGCTGAAGGATATTGTGAAGGGCGGCATCAAGGAGCGCTTCGCCGAACTGCGCCGCATGGGCATCAAGACCGTGATGATCACCGGCGACAACCAGCTCACCGCTGCAGCGATTGCGGCCGAAGCGGGCGTCGATGATTTTCTGGCGGAAGCCACGCCCGAAGACAAGCTCAAGCTGATCCGCGATTACCAGAGCGAAGGCCGGCTGGTGGCAATGACCGGCGACGGCACCAACGATGCACCGGCACTGGCGCAAGCCGATGTCGCGGTGGCGATGAACTCCGGTACGCAGGCCGCGAAAGAAGCCGGCAACATGGTCGACCTCGATTCGAATCCGACCAAATTGCTGGAGATCGTAGAGATCGGCAAGCAGATGCTGATGACGCGCGGGGCGTTGTCGACGTTCTCGATTTCGAACGATATCGCCAAGTATTTTGCGATCATTCCGGCCGCGTTCGTGGGCACCTATCCGCAACTCAAGGCACTGGACGTGATGCACCTGGGCAGCCCGTCTTCGGCCATTCTGTCGGCAGTGATTTTCAATGCGCTGATCATCGTCGTCCTCATTCCGCTGGCGCTCAAAGGGGTCAAATATCGCGCAGTCGGTGCCGCCCTGCTGTTGCGTCGCAACCTGCTCATTTACGGACTGGGCGGCATCATCGTGCCGTTTGCCGGGATCAAGCTGATTGATCTCGTGCTGTCTGCCTTGCCGATTATTTAGGAGCCATCATGAACACTATTTTTCGTCCCGCACTGGTCCTGTTTGCGTTGCTCACAGTCCTGTGCTGCGCACTGTATCCGGCCGCCGTGACCGGCATTGGCCGCGCCGTCTTTCCTGCACAAGTCGCCGGCAGCATCGTGCTGCGCGACGGCCAGCCGGTCGGCTCGTCGCTGATCGGGCAAGCCTTCACGTCGCCACACTATTTCTGGGGCCGGCCATCGGCCACTGCCGGGTTCGCCAACAATGGACTGGCCTCCGGTGGTGCCAATCTCGGACCGAATAATCCGGCGTTAATCGATGCCGTGAAAACCCGCATCGCAGCCTTGCAGGAAGCCGATCCCGGCAATCTGCAAGCGGTTCCGGTCGACCTGGTGACCGCCTCGGCCAGCGGGCTTGATCCCGAGATCAGCCTGGCGGCAGCGTTCTACCAGTTGCCGCGCATTGCCCGTGAGCGGCATCTGCCGGACGCCGCCGTGCAGGTGCTGATCGAGCGGCATAGTGCCGATCGCTTCGGTGGTTTTCTGGGTGAACCGCGGGTCAATGTGCTGGCGCTCAACATGGCACTTGACGCGCCAAGGTAAGATGCCGGCATGACTGTTTCGATGCCCGCCGATCGCCCCGATCCCGATGAGTTACTGCGCCAGATGCAGCAGGATGAACACGCGGCTAGTCGCGGCAAATTGAAGATTTTTTTCGGTGCCTCGGCCGGAGTCGGCAAGACTTACGCGATGCTACTGGCGGCGCAGGAAGCGCAGCGCAACGGCATCGATGTGGTCGTCGGGCTGGTCGAAACACACGGCCGGCGCGAGACGCTGGCCTTGCTCGACGGCTTGCCGCAGTTGCCGCTAAAAGCGCTGGCCTACCGCGAGCATAACTTGCTCGAATTCGACCTCGATGCGGCACTGGCGCGCCACCCTGCACTGATTCTGGTCGATGAACTGGCGCATGCCAATGCGCCGGGTTCGCGCCATCCGCGGCGCTGGCAGGATATCGATGAATTGCTCGCGGCCGGTATCGACGTGTTCACCACGGTCAATGTCCAGCATCTGGAAAGCCTCAATGATGTGGTCGGTGGCATCACCGGCGTGCGGGTTGCCGAGACCGTGCCCGACACCGTGTTTGACCATGCCGATGCGGTGGTGCTGGTCGATTTGCCACCCGACGAATTGCTGCGCCGGCTCAAGCAGGGCAAGGTGTATTTGCCGGCGCAGGCCGAGCGCGCCGCGCAGAGTTTTTTCCGCAAGGGCAACCTGATCGCATTGCGCGAACTGGCCTTGCGTCGCACTGCCGATCGCGTTGATGCCGACGTGCGTGCCTATCGCGATGCGCAGTCGATTCGGCGCGTCTGGGAAACCCGCGACACGCTGCTGGTGTGCATCGGTCCGCGTCCCGGTGCCGAAAAAATTGTCCGCGCCGCGGCCCGTCTGGCCGAGCGTCTCAATGCCGACTGGCACGCGGTCTACGTCGAAACGCACCAGCTGCAACGGCTGCGCGAGAGCGAACGCCAGCGCATCCTGAAAGTACTGGCGCTGGCGCAGGAACTCGGGGCGCAGGCCACCACGCTTGCCGGCGAGGACGTGGCTGCTACGTTGCTGGTGTATGCGCGTTCGCACAACACCTCGCGCGTCGTGATCGGGCGCGCCGGTGCACGGCGCTGGTGGCGGCCTTCGGTGACGCAGCGGCTGGCGCGCCAGGCCTTCGATCTCGATGTGATTCAGGTTGCCCGGGACGGTTCCGATGCGCCGCTGGGCAGCAAGGCGTGGGCGGCCGACGGACTGACGCTGGCCGATGATCCGGTGCGGCCATGGCCGTACGTCTGGGCGATACTGGCCAGCGGCGCCGCCACGGGGTTGGCGGCGCTGCTGTTTCCGTATTTTGAGCTGGCCAATATCGTCATGGTGTTTCTGTTGTCGGTGGTGGGCGTGGCGCTGTATTGCGGTCGCGGACCGGCAGCACTGGCGGCGGTGGTCAACGTGCTGGTGTTTGATTTTTTCTTTGTCCAGCCGCGCTTTTCATTCGCGGTCTCGGATGCGCAATACCTGCTGACCTTTGCCGTGATGCTGGCCGTTGGCCTGATCACCGGTCAGCTGACGGCGCGCCTGCGTTATCAGTTGCGGGTCGCCGAACAGCGCGAAAGCCGCGCCCGCGCGCTCTACGAAATGGCGCGTGATTTGTCCGGCGCGCTGACCACCGATCAGATCATCGAACTATCCAACCGCAGTCTTGCGGCCGGTTTCAATGCCGCCACCACGGTATTGCTGCCCGACCTTCACGAGCGTCTGACCTTGTCGAGCGAGCCGCAGGCACAGCGGCTCGCGGTACTTGATGTAGCGATGGCGCAATGGGCTTTCGACCATGTGCAGCCGGCCGGTGCAGGAACCGATACGCTGCCGTCAAGTGCGCGCCTGTATCTGCCGCTGAAAGCACCGATGCGCTGCCGTGGCGTGCTGGCGATCCTGCCGAAAGTGCCGCGCTGGCTGATGGTGCCGGAACAGCGCCGCCAGCTCGACACCTTTGCCTCGCTGATCGCCATTGCGCTGGAGCGCGTGCATTACGCCGATGTGGCCCGCAGTGCGCTGGTGCAGATGGAATCCGAGCGCTTGCGCAATTCGCTATTGTCGGCGTTGTCGCATGATTTGCGCACGCCGCTGACGGCGCTGGTCGGACTGGCCGAAGCGCTAATGCGGTCCGAGCCGGCACTGGCGCAAGGTCCGGCCCAGCTGGCGACGGCGCTGCACCGCGAAAGCCTGCGCATGAGTACGCTGGTGGTCAACCTGCTCGACATGGCACGACTGGAAGCCGGTGCCGTGCAATTGCGGCTGGAATGGCAAGGGCTGGAAGAAGTGGTCGGCACCGCACTGGCGGCCTGTGGCAACGGGCTGGCGCAGCATCACATCGTCACCGACCTGCCGGCTGATTTGCCGCTGGTGCAGTTCGATGCGGTACTCATCGAGCGCGTGCTGTGCAATCTGATCGAGAATGCGCTCAAGTACACGCCGCCGGGCTCGACCATCCGGGTTTCGGCTGCTCCGGCGGGCAACAAGGTCAGCCTGACGGTGGCCGATAACGGCCCGGGCTTGCCGGCCGGACGGATCGGCACGTTATTCGATAAATTTGCGCGTGGCGTCAATGAATCGGCCATCCCCGGTGTCGGCCTCGG
>CAILRJ010000117.1 GCA_903836575.1 uncultured Burkholderiales bacterium | reverse complement strand
TTGCATGCGCGTGGCAATGGACTGCCCGTAGTCATCCGGCTTGCCAAGATCGACGATCAGCACATCGGGCTGCTGCTGCTGCAGCGCTGCCCACATCGCATTGGCGCTGTCGACAATGACAAGGTGATGGGCATGGTCATTAACCGCCTCGTCAATAAATCCCTTATTGGCATGAAGGGGTGAAGAATTGTCTTCGAACAGAAGGAGGTGAGCCATTTATATGCGATCGAATTATGAAATAAAGTGACTAGTTGGTATATTTAATTAAGTGAGTGACTATTAATTAATTCTGAATATCTTGCATGTTGCGGATTAGTTTCTCTATGTTAATACAATCAATTGTAGTGAATACTCTCCAATTATTACTTATTTATTAAATTTTTATAACAATCGTAAATTGGGAGGCCGTTAATTTCAGATATTCGAACAAAATAAAGACGTGTAATGTTATTTTAATAAAGTTGAATGTTTGGCATATCCTGTTGTCTGACTTCTCATGGAGTAATAATGAGGAAATTTATTTATGAAACGTTTGCTATTGACTGAAGAGCAACAAAAAGTCTTGCGGGATATCGGTATTTTTCATGAAGATGCGCCCGTGCGGCGACGCGCCCAAGCGATCATTCGGGTTGCGCAAGGGTGTACTTTCAAAGCGGCTGCCGCCGAGTTCGGCGTGCACATGAGCACCGTGGCGGAATGGATCAGGCGCTGGGAACACGACGGTACAAGTAGTCTGGTGCAGGCGACCTATTCGGGCCGGCCGGCTAAATTACCGCCGGAATTGCTCGAGCGGGTGCGCATCGACGTGCAGACGCACGGTGGCAGTATCATGCAGTTACGGCAGCGCTTCAGTGATCAGGCGATTGATTTACCGGTGCATGAAGCAACCTTGTCCCGGCAATTAAAAAAAATGGGATTTTGCATGAAGCGTAGTCGAAGTCACATCATTAAATGAGTTAAATCCGGTTTCAGGCCGACTAACCATGTCATTCAGTCTGTTCTGATTGTCAGTTTAAATGCAGGATTAGTTTCGCTATTTCAGTTCGTTTAAAATGAGATTATCGATCGATTATTTCAATATTATTTCAACGTTATTTCTTAAAAATAAATTACTTGTTGTTGTTATTCACAGGGGATTGTCATGATTGATTCATTCGCTACCCGCGAACCGCTTGCCGTTAATGGTAATAAGTACACAATTTTCAGCCTGGCTTTGCTGGGTCAGCAATTCGACCTGACGCGTTTGCCGTTCTCGATGAAAATTCTGCTCGAAAACTTGTTGCGCTGCGAAGACGGTGTCTCTGTCACGCGTGCCGCGATCGAGGCTGTGGCGGGCTGGGATGCGCAGGCCGAGCCCTCGGTGGAGATCGCTTTCATGCCGGCCCGCGTGGTGCTGCAGGATTTCACTGGTGTGCCCTGTATGGTCGACCTCGCCGCAATGCGCGATGCGGTGGTCCGGCTGGGCGGATCGGTCGACAACATCAATCCGCTGATCCCGGCCGAACTGGTGATTGATCACTCGGTGCAGGTCGATTCGTTCGGTCAGGCTGATTCGCTCGATATCAACGGCCGCATTGAATTCAGCCGCAACCGCGAGCGCTACAGCTTTTTGCGCTGGGGCCAGAAAGCCTTCGACAATTTTAAAGTGGTGCCGCCGAACACCGGTATCGTCCATCAGGTCAATCTGGAAAACCTGGCCCGCGTAGTCATGACGCGCGAGATCGATGGCGTGCAGTATGCGTTTCCGGACACCGTCTTCGGCACCGATTCGCACACCACCATGGTCAATGGCCTCGGTGTGCTGGGCTGGGGCGTGGGCGGTATCGAGGCCGAAGCGGCGATGCTGGGTCAGCCCAGTTCGATGTTGATACCGCAAGTGGTCGGTTTCAAGCTGACCGGCAAGTTGCCGGAGGGCGTCACCGCCACTGATCTGGTGCTGACCGTGACGCAAATGTTGCGTTCGCTCGGCGTGGTGGGCAAATTCGTCGAGTTTTATGGTGATGGCTTGTCGGCGTTGCCACTGGCCGACCGCGCGACGATTGCCAACATGGCGCCGGAATACGGCGCTACCTGCGGCATCTTTCCGATTGATGACGAGTCGCTCGCTTACCTGCGTCTGTCCGGTCGCAGCGACGAGCAGGTCGCGCTGGTCGAAGCCTATGCCAGAGCGCAGGGATTGTGGCGCACCGGGGTTGAGGCGATTTACAGCGAGACGCTGGTGCTCGACATGGGCACTGTCCTGCCTTCGCTGGCCGGCCCGAAACGGCCGCAGGATCGGGTGCTGCTGTCGGACATGAAGGCCAATGTGCACGACAACCTGATCGGCATGGTGACCAATCGCAAGCCATTCGAAAAATCGGTGCAGCGCTTCGAAGGCGAGGGCGGTGCCACGGCACACGTCGCGGTTGAGTCCGGTGCGGCAATCGCGCCGGACGATTTCGCGTTGCGCGACGGCGCGGTCGTGATTGCCGCGATTACGTCGTGCACCAACACCTCCAATCCGGCCGTGATGCTGGCCGCCGGTCTGCTTGCACGCAATGCGGTGGCCCGTGGTCTGAGCGCCGCACCGTGGGTCAAGACCTCGATGGCACCGGGTTCGCTGGTGGTGACTGATTACCTGACCCGCGCCGACCTATTGTCGCCGCTCGAACAGCTCGGCTTTTTCATTGTCGGTTATGGCTGCACGACCTGTATCGGTAATTCGGGGCCGTTGCCCGAAGCCGTCTCGCGCGATATTGCGGCCGATGATCTGGTGGTCGCCGCGGTCTTGTCCGGTAACCGCAATTTCGAGGGCCGGGTCCATCCCGAGGTCAAGATGAATTACCTCGGCTCGCCGCCGCTGGTGGTGGCCTACGCGTTGGCGGGGACCGTCGACATAGACATGGCGACCGAGCCGCTCGGTAACGGCAGTGACGGCCAGCCGGTTTTTCTGCGCGATATCTGGCCTTCGAACAAGGAAATCGGCGACCTGATCGTCGCCAGCGTCGGGCCGGAGATGTTCACCCGCAATTACGCCAACGTGTTTGCCGGCGACAGCCGCTGGAACCAGATCGCCTCGCCGGACGGCACCGCGTTTGCATGGGATGCTGCCTCGACCTACATCAAGAATCCGCCGTACTTCGACGGCATGCAGATGGCCGTCGGCACCATCGACGATATCCACGGTGCCAGTTTGCTGGGCTTGTTTGGCGACTCGATCACGACGGACCATATTTCGCCGGCCGGCAATATCAAGGCCGATTCTCCCGCCGGGCTGTTTTTGCAATCGTTGAACGTGCTGCCGGCCGACTTCAATTCGTATGGCTCGCGGCGCGGCAATGATGACGTGATGGTGCGCGGTACCTTTGCCAATATCCGGATTCGTAACCTGATGCTTGACGGCGAGGAGGGCGGCAAGACGATTCACTTCCCGTCCGGGCGCAAGCTCGCCATTTACGACGCGGCGATGCAGTACAAGGCCGACGGCGTGCCGCTGGTTGTTATCGCCGGCAAGGAATATGGCACCGGTTCGTCGCGCGACTGGGCCGCCAAGGGCACCATGATGCTGGGCGTGAAGGCGGTGATCGCCGAGAGTTTTGAGCGGATTCACCGTTCCAATCTGGTCGGCATGGGCGTGCTGCCGTTGCGCTTCATGGATGGCCAGAGTGCTGCTTCTCTGGAGCTGCGCGCCGATGACCACTTCGATATCACCGGTCTGCGCGACGGCGAGAGCCGGATTGCCGAAGTGATGGCCACCGGCAGCGATGGCCGGATCACGGGATTCAAGGTGGAGGTGTTGCTGCTGACGCCGAAAGAAGTCGAGTACTTCCGCCACGGCGGCATCCTGCATTACGTGTTGCGACAGCTTGCGAGCCGCAAGGCGGCATGATTGCACCCATGCAGCTGAGGCTTGAACCGGTCAGTAATGCGGTGTTTCGCGTGCTGACCGGCGAGGGCGCGCATGTTGGCAACCTGAAGCTGAGTCAGGGTGTGTGGAAGTTCAAGGCCATTGGCTACGATCAGCGCGGGGCGGTCCTGCCCGGATGGGGGCCGCTGACCGATTTTCACAATACCGTACTGGCTTTTCCTGATGCAGCACTGGTCAATGCCATGCTCGTCCC
>CAILRJ010000116.1 GCA_903836575.1 uncultured Burkholderiales bacterium | reverse complement strand
GCGATTGTCACTGCGATCGAAAAAGTACTGACGGCCGGACCGAAGCATGCACCGCTGACGCGTGACATGGGTGGTACGGCCAATACCGGCGAGCTTGGCCGGGCGATTGCCGGGGCGCTCTGAGGCGTGCGGTTTTGTTGGCGTGTTTTTATCGCTACGTCAGAAAGCAGCTATTGTTCCGACCTGGCAAAACCGTTGCCGGATAAAAAAGTTAGATGGCTCAATGAAACCATTGCCTTCTGTCGCCGACCTGGTCGCCAGGCTACGAACCCAAGGAATCGACATTTCGTCGGGTCCGGTGCGTGCTGGTAGCTATGGCGACTTCCCGGAACTGTCTGCCTCGCTGCTTGCTCTTATCCGGGATGGCCGCAAGCGAGCCGGAACAAGCCTGATGTGATTTCTCACGAAGCTGAGTCGCCGTTATTGAGTCGGCGGTGTTGAGATGCACCCTACGCACTGGTAGCGATGGGCCGGATGCTGAGCGTCGTTTCCAAATGCGAGATCAGCGCTTGCACTTTGGGTGCGTGTTCCCGTCTGCGCTGCCAGATCAGATGCAGCGGCAGTCCCTGCGTCGCAAGCAGCGGCAATATCCTGATCAATCGTCCGTCCCGGATTTGTTGTTCGACGAGCCAGGTAGCGAGTTGGGCAACCCCTAAACCCCGTTCCACGGCGGCTACCTGGGCCTCGGCCTGGGCCAGTACAATCCGGCCGTTGACCTGTTGCCGCGCCAATGGCTTTTGGTCTTCCTGGATTAACAAGGGGCTGGTGCTGCCATCTGCTTTTCCATAAAGAATGAGGTCGTGATCCAGCAGATCATCGACGCGCCGCGGCTGTCCGTGTGCCAAGAGGTAGCTGGGTGCGGCACAGAAAATCAGCTCTTCGTGTCCCAGATACTTGTAGCCGACAGTCGCCGGCCACGTGTCATCCCCGCCTATGCGTACCACCACGTCCAGACCGTCTTCCACAACGTCGACAAAACGGTCGGTGAAGGAGACATGGGGCAGGACTTGCGGGTATTTTTCGGCAAACGCCAGTACTGCCGCACATGCTTGTATCCGACCGAAGGTCGCCGGCAAATCGACTCTCAGGCGTCCGGAAGGAATACTTTCTTCACCAGAAAGTATTCCTTCCGCTACCTCCAGTTCATCAAGCACCCGCGCGCAGACCTTGTAGAACTCCTCGCCGGCATCGGTCATCTCCAGCCGGCGTGTGGTCCGTTCAAATAGCGGCTTCTTCAATCGAAGCTCGAGCCGGGCAATCGCTTTTCCCACTGCCGATTTAGTCAAATTGAGCCGCTCGGCGGCGGCCGTGAAGCTGCCAGCCTCGACCACGGCAACGAATGTTTCAAGTCCTTTCAACCGTTCTGCAGGAGTCATGATTATTCTTTAAGTAGAAATAATTTCTACAATAGCAAAGAATTAATATCCGTAACAAGAATTAAATTCCTTTGTATCATGGGCAATGTCTTTTTTGAAGTGAACTGTCATGTCTAATGCAAAAACTATGAATCCCGAGCCGCAGTCGG
>CAILRJ010000115.1 GCA_903836575.1 uncultured Burkholderiales bacterium | reverse complement strand
GATTTCATCGAGCAGCAGGCTGACAAAATCCATCGCATCAAGCAGCCGGTCAGCCAGTTGCTGGCTATAGGGCAGGTCGCCTTCGCGCACCACCACCATCAAGTCTTCGGCGGCATGCAGCACGCGCAGCATTTCCGGATAGTCGAACAGGCCGCAATTGCCCTTGAGCGTATGCACCAGCCGGAACAGCTCGCCCATCAGCGCGCCATCGTCGGGCGTGTTTTCAAGCTGCATCAACTTTTCGCTGATGCCTTGCAAGAATTCGCGTGCCTCCGACAGGAACTGCTGCAGTAACGGCGTCATGTGCTGGTGTCACCAAGCAGCAAACGTACGTGGGCCACCAGCAAGTCAGGGCGGGTTGGTTTGATGATGTACATATTGGCACCCGCTTCGAAGGCTTTGGTCTGGTCGCTGTTCTTGGCTTCGGTCGAGATCATCACCGCCGGTGCTTGCGGTATGGTCGAGTGGCCGCGCAGTTCGCGCACGAACGAGTAGCCATCCAGCTTGGGCATGTTGACGTCGACCAGATACAGGTCGTAAGTCGCATTCAAGGCTTTCTCGAGTGCTTCGATGCCATTGATGGCTTCGTCCACTTCATAGCCGGCGGCTTCCAGGATGCTACGGTGGTACATCCGTACGGTGGCCGCATCATCGACAATCAGGATGCGTTTCATTTTCGGTCCCCGGGTTTTTGATACACGATTGCCTCTGGAAACTTGCGGATCTTGTAGAGGGAAGAAATGCGACTCATGGATTCCGAATGACCGAGGCAAATAAAGCCACCCGGATGCAGCGCGCCATAGAAGGTCTCGGCGGCCTGCTTGCGCGAAATGTCATCAAAATAAATCAGCAGGTTGCGGCAAAAAATCACGTCGAAATTGCGGTAGCTGCGCACGTCGGCCGCTTCCATCAGATTCACGCGGGTGAACTCGACAGTGCTGCGCAGGTCGTCGCCGAGCTGGAAGCCGGCCGAGGTTTCGCGAAAATATTTTTGCAGGTAATTGCGTGGCACATGCTTGATCGAGCGTTCCGAGTACAGGCCGGCGCGGGCCTGATTCAGGATTTTGGTATCGATGTCCGACGAGATAATTTCGACGTCCCAGTCGTTGATGCCGGACCAGCGTTCGATCAGGCACATCGCAATCGAATACGCCTCTTCTCCCGAGGACGAAGGGATCACCCAGATGCGGATCGGCGACTTGTCTTTTTTGCGCGCCACCAGATCGGGCAGGATCGAATTGACCAGACAATGAAATTGATATTCCTCGCGAAAGAAATAAGTTTCGTTGATCGTCATCAGGTTCACCAGCGCCTGCAATTCGTTGCCGGAGGCCTGAAAACGCAGCATCGTGAAATAGCCGCGAAAGCTGTCGTTGCCGGTCGCTTCGATGCGTTCGACCAGACGCTTGTCGACGAAATAGCGCTTCGAGGTTTCGAACTGGATACCGGTCTTGCGATAAAAGAATTCCTGGAATTTCAGGAAGTCGTCATCGCTGATGGTGATTTTCGGCATGGCGGACTCAGGCCTCCCCGATGCGTTTCAAGGCAAGATCGGTCGCAAACTGAATATAGGGTTCGTCCGCAAACCGTTCGCGCAATCGCAACAGCGAGGGGCGTGCCGCCGGTGAGCCGACCTCGCCCAGCAAGTCGACGGCAGTACCGCAGACATTGATGATGCTATCGTAATCGATGACCTCGATGAGCCATGCTTCGACATGCGGGTGGCGCAGTGATTCGAGCACATTGACCGCCATGATGCGCACGTCCGGATCGGCATCGGCCAGCAGGCCACCCATGATCGGTGCGACCTCATCGGGCAAGGCTTTCATTGCTTCGATGGCTTCGTTGCGCATGACGGCATCTTCGCTGCGTAGCCATTCGACCAGACCCGCCACGGCGATCTCGTCACCGAGCCGGGTCAGGCTGGTCAGGATGAATTCACGCACCGAGCGGTCCTCTTCGCGTTTCAGGCGCGCCACCAGGGCAGTGGTCGATGCCGGAAAAGCCAGCAAGTCGCGTGCAGCCCAGCGTCGGGTGGACGGATCGGCATCGTCGAGCTGGGCTATCAGTCCGGCGAAGTCGCGTTCCGCTGCGCGCAGCGAGTCGTTTGCATCGGCGGATACCGCTTCGTCACATGCCGCGTCAGGAGATTTTTTGATGAAGGCCATACGGGTTCCTTGGTCAGCAGCCCAGCCAGGCATTAAGCTGGCGGGCGATTTTGTCGGCAGGCAGGGTGACCGACGCGCCCCCCAGCTTGATCAGTTCGGCGGGCATGCCGAACACCACGGCGGACTCTTTTGATTCGGCAATGGTGCGTCCGCCACGTCGTTTGACTTCGGTAAAAGCGGCCGCGCCATCATTGCCCATACCGGTCAGCATGACCGCCATGACTTGCTTGGCATCGAGCTGTTCCAGCACCGAGCGCGCCATCAGATCAACCGACGGATGCCACAGGTGTTCGCTGCTTTCGGGTTTCGCAATCGCGGTGAGCTTGCCGACGCGGCGCACCACTTGCAGGTCGGCGCCGCCTTTGGCGATGTACACCGTGCCGGGTTCGAGTGTCATCGGCTTGCTGACCTCGACCACTTGCATTGCACACAATTCATTCATGCGCTGGGCAAAGGACAGCGTAAAACTGGCCGGCATGTG
>CAILRJ010000114.1 GCA_903836575.1 uncultured Burkholderiales bacterium | reverse complement strand
CGCTATGACCCGCTATGACCCGCCGTAAACGTCTGACAGGATGCTCGCTTCACGCACGGTGCGGATGCAGTGGTCGTTGTTAGGATGGGCACGGTTTTTCTGCCCATCCGCGCTTACTGCGGAATGTTAATGGGACATCAGCACAGGCAGCGTGATGGAATCAAGAATGGTCCGGCTGACTCCCCCTAGCAAGACTTCGCGGAACCGCGAATGACCATAGCAGCCCATGACCAGCAAGTCGGCATTGAGGTCGGCGGCTAGCGATAGCAAGGCTTCGCCGACCGGAATCTCTGTCTGCTCCTGACGTACATTGGCCTGCACGTGATGCCGTGCCAGATAAAGCGCAATGTCGGCGCCTGGTTCCTCGCCGTGGTTGGCGGGCTGTTGCTGCGCATTGAACACGGCGACCTCGACTGATTTGGCTGCTTGCAG
Source organism: uncultured Burkholderiales bacterium (assembly GCA_903836575.1). GTDB lineage: Bacteria > Pseudomonadota > Gammaproteobacteria > Burkholderiales > Burkholderiaceae_D > Actimicrobium. The sequence continues at coordinate 19,995 of CAILRJ010000114.1, read as the reverse complement.
GAATGGCAGTGCGTTGCGGACAGCCTTGGCCGCTTCCTGACCACCGTCCCAGGCGATCAGTATGTGCTCGGGCTTCAACGGATAGGAACCGATATACGGGATGACCAGAACCGGGCAGCCACCGTTGAGGGTGACGTATTCAGGGAGGTCGGCATAGATCGACGGGATGCTGCCGTCGGGATCGTACTGGCCGAGGATGACGAGGTCACAATAGCGTGCCCGCATCGTCAGGCAGCTTGCGGCTTCGTCGTCGGCCAGGTGCTTTTCATAGGAATTCACGCCGAGCTGACGTACCTTGTCTTCGAATTGCCGGAGGCGTCCGCGTGCCCGTTCGCGCAGGGTGTCGAGGTACGGGCCAATGCCGGCTTCGCTGACTGCGGTAGACATCGATTCGTAGAAGTAGCGCGAGATACCGGTTGTGGCGAGCCCGATCAGATGGGCTTCGTGGGTGGTGGCCAGTTGCGCGGCCAGATTGATGCGGGCATCCATGTTGGGTGATTCGTCGAGATGGATGAGGATGGTCTTGTAGGACATGAAGCAGCTCCTGGTAACGGATGACTCAGCCTTGTAGAGAAGGATTCTCAGGGCGGGCAACTGGTGTCGACGGGTGTCGATGCGAATCGGGCAGCAAATACAAGAGGCCAGTGTAGTTCTGTCGGATTATCAAGTCGACACGATTTTTCACCGTCTCTGGCTTGATTGGTTGTTATTTGATCCACGTCAACTGTTGGTCGATGCCGTTGTCGCACCGGCTCAGCGGCATCGTACGATGAGTCCCAACGATGCGGCTCTCCACTCATTTGTTCTCGAAAGCAATACGATGCCTTTAGCGCCACGGCTGCAGCATGACGATCTTTGGAGTGCATCGCCGACCAGTCTCGACCGTCTGTTGCACGGTCTGGTTGGTCGTCTTACTTCGGGTATTTCGCCGGCGGCGCTGGGTCTGGCCGGTATTGACTGGTTGTTGCATCTGTCGACTTCACCCGGCAAGCAATGGCAGTTAATCGGACAGGCGTTGCGGCAGCAGTCCCGACTGGCCAGCCATGCGCTCGCGCTGGCGCAAGGCCATGCTCCTCTGCGCTGTATCGAGCCGCTTCCGCAGGACCATCGGTTTGATGATCCGGCCTGGCAACGCTGGCCATTCAACTGGCTGTCGCAAGGGTTCTTGCTGCAACAGCAGTGGTGGCATCACGCAACCACCGGCATCGGCGGGATGTCGGCTCATCATGAACAGGTCGTGGCTTTTGTGGCGCGGCAGTGTCTCGATGTGGTGTCGCCGGCCAATCATCTGCTGGCCAATCCGGTTGTGCTCGACGCCACCTTGCGCGAATCCGGAGCCAACCTGCTGCGTGGCCGGCAACTCCTGCTGGAGGACTGGCAACGTTTGTTGACCGGACAACCGGCTCCGGAGGCAGAGCATTTTCGTCCGGGACATGAAGTGGCAGCGACACCTGGCGAGGTAGTCTATCGCAACGATCTCATTGAACTGATTCGTTACACGCCAGTGACCGGGACCGTGTTTGCAGAACCGCTGCTCATCGTGCCGGCGTGGATCATGAAGTACTACATCCTGGATCTGTCCGAACACAATTCGCTGGTGCGCTTTCTCATTGAACGTGGTCATGTCGTGTTCATGATTTCATGGCGCAATCCGGTCGCCGATGACCGTGATCTCGGGATGGACGATTACCTGCAGCTCGGCGTCATTGATGCACTGCAGGCTGTGCGCGCAATTGTCCCGGGCGTTGCGATCAATGCGGCTGGTTATTGCCTGGGCGGGACTTTGCTGGCGACGGCCGCTGCCTGGCTGGCTCGCCACGATCCGACCCTGCTCAATGGCGTTACGCTGCTGGCCGCGCAAACCGACTTCACCGAAGCGGGCGAACTGCAACTGTTCATTGATGACAGTCAGCTCGATTTTCTTGATGATCTGATGTGGCTGCAAGGCACGCTCGACAATCGCCAGATGGCCGGCGCGTTCCGGCTGCTGCGCTCGAATGATCTGATCTGGTCTGCGCTGGTCGACAATTATCTGATGGGTCAGCGCGCGGCGACCAATGACTTGATGGCCTGGAATGCCGATACCACGCGCATGCCGTACCGGATGCATAGCGAGTACTTGCGCAGTTTTTTCCTTGCTAATGACTTGTTCGCAGGACGCTACCGGGTGCAGGGTTCGGTCGTGTCGCTCTCTGATATCCGGGTTCCGGTATGCGCGGTAGCGACCGAAAAAGACCATGTTGCGCCATGGCGTTCGGTCTTCAAGATCCAGTTGCTGGCCGATACCGACATCTGCTTCATCCTTGCCAGTGGTGGTCATAACGGCGGCATCGTCAGCGAACCCGGACATCCCGGGCGACATTACCGGATTGCACAGCGCCATCCTGACATGCACTACGTGAGTCCCGGCGAGTGGTTAAGTGCGACCGCGCAGAACGAGGGATCGTGGTGGCCGGCATGGTCGGATTGGCTGGCGCAACAGTCACGCGGGCGCGTTGCCGCGCCCGCCGGCGGCGGTATTTCGCTGGGCCCGGCACCCGGGCAATACGTACTGCAACGATGAGTTTGCACGGTACGTCTGCGGATGTCGGGCGGCTGTTCTCCGGCATGAAAAGAACAGGCCGGAGAACAGCAGCTGGTCTCTAGTGGACAACCATGCTGGTAAATGGCCAGACGTAAGCCTGTAGCGTGATCAATCCGCCGACCAGCAAGGCCAGTGCAATCGAGTGGAAGAACACGTAGCGCAGGATGTCTCCTTCATGGCCATACCATTTGGTCGCGGTCGAGGCCACGACGATGGATTGGGCATCGATCATCTTGCCCATCACACCACCGGCGCTATTGGCTGCAGCCATCAGGACAGGCGGCAGACCAAGTTGCTCTGCCGTTGTTTTTTGCAAGCTGCCGAACAGCACGTTGGCAGCAGTATCCGAACCGGTCAGCGCGACACCGAGCCAGCCGAGCAGCGTACCGAACAAGGGGTAAAACACGCCGGTGTGCGCAAAGGCCAGGCCGAGCGTTGCATCGAGTCCTGAATACTTGGTCAGGTAACCGACACCGAACATGGCACAGATGGTCAGCAGCGAATACTTGACCGTCTTGATGGTTTCCCAGTACTCGCGCACGATGCGCGGGACCGAATAGCCCATCAGCAGGCCGGCCACCAGTGCCGACAGCAGGATGCCGGTGCCAGCCATCGACAGCACATTGAAGTTGAATACCGCGGCTTCGAGGAAGGGCTCCTTGGCGACCGGCGGCATCTTCATGATCATCTTGTCGAGGCCTGGCACCGCCAGCTTGAATGACCACACCCCGTCAATCATCTTCTTGAATATAGGGGTACCCCAGACGAACACGAACACGGACAGGATTGCCCACGGCATCCAGGCTTTTGCAGTACTGATGCTGCCATCACCGGTTGGAATGAACGGCTCCGGTGGCGGTACGTCCTGCGCGGACGTATCGTTGCGCTTGCCCAGCTTGGTCGACGTCCAGATCGTCTTCGGTTGCCAGACTTTCAGGAACAGCGTCAGCGAACCCATCGAGATGATCGAGGCAATCACGTCAACCAGCCACGGACCGTGGTAGTTCGAGACGACGAACTGCGGTATCGCGAAAGCGGCACCGGCGACCAGAATGGCTGGCCAGATCTCGCGCATGCCCTTGAAACCGGCAAACGCCCAGATCAGCCAGAACGGTACCAGCAACGAGAAAAACGGCAGCTGGCGACCGATCATCGACGACAGGTCCAGCAAATCGAGACCAGTCACGGCCGACAGCGCGATCACCGGAGCACCCAGTGCACCGTAGGCCACCGGTGCCGTGTTGGCGATCAGCGCCAGACCAGATGCAGCCAGCGGCGAAAAGCCCAGACCGATCAGGATTGCGCCGGTCACGGCAACCGGCGTGCCAAAACCGGCAGCGCCTTCAAAGAACGCGCCGAAGCAGAACGCCACCAGCAGCAACTGCAAACGGCGGTCTTCGGTAATGCCACCAATGCTTTCCTGCAGCACCTTGAAGTAGCCGTTGAGCGTAGTCAAGCGATGCAAGAAGATGATGTTTAGAACGATCCAGCCAATCGGGAACAGACCCGAAGCGATACCAAACGCTGCTGCTTTGCCGGCCATGCTGACCGGCATGCCGAAGACCATGGCGGCAATGCCGATGCCGATCAGTAAGGCCAGCCCTGCGGCGAGGTGAGCGCGCATGTGAAAGTAGGCCAGCGCAATCAGCAGGACGGCAACCGGTACGGCTGCGGCCAGAGTCGACAAGGCAAGACTGCCAAGGGGGTCGTAAATTTGTTGCCAGATCATGGGTGATTCCTGAGGGGGATTGGGGGAACTTGGTTATTACAATTGACAACTTTATGGCTGGCAACTATCGGAAAACAGGATGGTACGACAGCTTTATCGAGTTCTAGTTGTTGATTTGAAAAAAATGTTGGTCGACGCATCTCGCCGGCATCGATGGATTCCTCAACAGGTGTCGACAGCCACCGTAATCCAGTCGTGCGTCTGATAGGATCGGAAGCCTTAACGACTTTCTGATGGAGGATGCCACCATGTCCGAACCAAGCCGCAATGAACAGTTTGCTGACGAATTCAACCAGCGTTTTGAGGCCTTGATTGACTGGGCCAAAGCGAACTGGCCGGAAAAAAATCAACCGCTGGTTCCTGAGGATTTCGGCGCGTCGCGCCGCGAAATTGCCTTGCTGCTGGGAGCGCGGTTATTCGCAGGTCAACCGTATAACGCCGGTCCGGACCCGTCTGATGGCGGCGAACAGTATGTCAATGTTTCGCCGGCGCCTTGGCCCTGATCCGGCGCATTTTCTTTCACGTGCTTTCACTGCTAAATTGCGGAATCGGCCGCTACCGGTTGTACTTTTTTTCAGACGAAAAAAAACCCGGAAAATTTCCGGGTTCGTAGCGCACCAGGCGCCAATCCACAGGGAGCGGAAAAAACTTATTTAGGCATCAGAACGGTGTCGATCACATTGATCACGCCGTTCGATTGGGTGACGTCATAAGTGCTGATGCTGGCGGTATGGCCGGTTTCATCCATGACGCTGATGTTGTGCATACCGTTCATTGCAAAACTCAACTTGCCACCGCTGACTGTTACCAGTTCGGCTTTGCCGTTGTGCTTCTTGATGTCGGCAGCCAGGGCCATGAAGTCGTATTTCCCTGGCACCACGTGATACGTCAGGATCTTGGTCAGCGTGGCTTTACTCTCCGGCTTGACCAGTGTTTCGACCGTGCCGGCCGGTAGTTTTGCGAAGGCGGCATTGGTCGGCGCAAACACGGTGAACGGGCCTTTGCCCTTCAATGTCTCGACCAGGCCAGCTGCCTTGACGGCGGCAACGAGGGTAGTGTGGTCAGCCGAATTGACGGCATTGTCGATGATGTCCTTGCCTGGCGACATGCTCTGGCCACCGACCATGACATCGGCAAAAGAAACGCTGGCTGTCGCGAGCAACGCGGTAAAAACAAGAGCGGTACGAAGTGAACGCATGATGATTCCTTATCAGTTTGGAGGAGGCTTGCCTGTCCTTCTACGGGAGCTTTCCGGCATCGGATTCAATTCTTTGTCAGGTATCAAAACACGTCTCCGACATCTTATGGAACTGTCAACTGCCGAAACACCATTCACGTTTAACAACGCAGGTCGTGACAGTGGACACACGAGTTTCTCCAGGTCCATGTTAGAGGCGAGGTGTGACATGTCGGATTCAAAGCAACCAACCAAAGAGCAAGTCCGCGAATACATGGTGCGTCGCCAGCGTGCGCGCAAACCACCTCCTGATCCGCGCGAAGTGCGTCGCCAGCTCGGCTGGGACCTGACGGAAATGCAGCGCAAATCATCTCGCTGAGAAACTCGCCCAAGCTCCGGCCGGGATTTCTCGTTTCAGGGCAGAGCAATTTGTAATCCGGACTCCCTTGGGATGCGACCTGCTGGGCGCTGCTTGATAAAAACAGGCTCTCAAGTTTCGTCGTTTTGTTCGCCAGATAACTTCTTGCATTTTGTCGGCGGATGCTCAATAATCTAAACAAGAATCGTTCTCATCAAAGAGAGTCGAGTCGAACCGGGAGGATGTCGGCCTGTTTTTTATTGTGACCCACGAGGTATTGAATGATTGTTTGCATCTGCAACAATGTGTCCGACCGAGCTATTCGCCAGGCAGTCAATGAGGGTGTGACGTCGATGGTCGCCTTGCGCTCGACGCTCAATGTGGGTACCTGCTGCGGCAAATGTCACAGCTGTGCCAAGCAGGTGTTGCGTGAGTGTCTGAGTCAGGCGGCTCCGGTTTCCCAGCCTATGGTGTTCCACCCGTCGTTGATGGCGGCCTGATTGTTGTCCGCAATCGTGCACTGGCGGCGCGCTGGTTTGCTGCTGTTGATTCTGCTGGTGCATGGTGGGTTGTTGGCCGTCTTGCAAAGCGGTTCGCCGCAAACGGTGGTTCACACGGCACCCCGTGAACTCATTGCCAGTCTGATTGCGCCGGCACCGGCACCGGTACCTGCACCTGCACCCGTCTCGCTACCCGTCAGGCAGACCGTTCCGAAAGTTGCCCCGGTGGTGACAAAAAATGTGCCGTTGCCCCCCGTGGTGCAAGCCACGATACCGGCGCCGGCTATTGTGCAGCAAGAGACGCGCACAGCGGCAGTTGCGCCGTCGGTGCCGCCGCCGCCGTCGAGTCTTGCGCCAACCGTGATGGCACCATTGGCGGCGCCAGCCCAACCCAAAACCATTTCCGGCGTGCAGTACCTGGAAGCGCCCCAACCGGTTTATCCGCCGCTAGCCCGACGTGCCGGCGAGGCGGGCAAGGTGATCTTGCGTGTCCTGGTCAATCAGCAAGGGCGCGCGGAACAGATCGACTTGCGCAGTTCTTCCGGTTTCGAGCGGCTCGATGAATCGGCCCGACAGTCGGTGCTGAAGGCACGTTTCCGGCCGCACCTCGAAGACGGGCTTGCCGTTGCGGTCTACGCGCTGGTCTCGATCAATTTTTCAATTCAGTAAAAGGACACATCATGGAAGTCAGCCCGTACGGACTGGAGAGCCTCTGGCAGCAGGGAGATATCGTCATCAAGGGTGTCGCCTTGCTGCTGATCGCGATGTCGGTGGCGTCGTGGTTCGTGATCATCACGCGCGGCGTGCAACTGCTACGCCTGCGTCGCTCGGCAGCTCTGGTTGGCTTGCAATTCTGGGATGCCAGCTCGATGGCGCAGGGCGTCGAGCGACTCGGTCGCGACAATCCGTTTGCCGAACTGGCGCAAGCGGGCGATGTAGCGATGGCCCACCATGCGACGCATCAGGGGCAACTGCATGATCAGTTATCCAAATCGGACTGGGTCACGATGTCACTGCGGCAGGGGATTGATGATGCCGCAGGACGGTTGCAGCAAGGCATGGCGGTACTCGCCTCGGTCGGTTCGACCGCGCCGTTCGTCGGCTTGTTCGGTACGGTCTGGGGGATTTATCATGCGCTGGTTGCCATTGGTACCAGTGGTCAGGCCGGCATCGACAAAGTGGCCGGTCCGGTCGGCGAATCACTGATCATGACGGCGCTCGGACTGGCGGTGGCGATCCCGGCGACATTTGGCTACAACGCGCTGGTGCGCGGTAACAAGTCAACGCTGGCACAACTCAATAAGTTCGGCTTCGACTTGCACGCCTGGTTTGTCACCGGCGCACGTTCGGGACAGCGCACGTCGCCTGCCGATCCGGTACTGGCCGGGAGCGCCTGATGGCAATGGGCTCGCTGTCCGGGCAGGACGATGACTTCAATCCCGAGATCAACACTACGCCACTGGTCGACGTGATGCTGGTGTTGCTGGTGATTTTTATCATGACGATACCGGTACTGAATCACAGCGTGAAAATCGACTTGCCGCGCGCCAGCAGCCAGCCGGATGCCAGCAAGCCGGATAGCATCAACCTGTCCATCGATGCGGCGGGTCAGACTTTCTGGAACAGCGAAGCCATCGACGCGCAGCAGCTGCAAGACCGCATCACCACGGCGGCGCAAGCACAGCCGCAACCGGAACTGCACTTGCGCGCCGAACGCACCACCCGGTATGAAAAAGTCGCGCAAGTGATGGCGGCGGCGCAAGCCGGTGGCCTCGACAAGATCGGTTTCATGACCGAACCGCTCGCCAGATAATTTTCACATCAGAGCAAGCCACTCCAGTTTTTCCGGATAGCCAGCCAACTTTTGCAGCTTGCTGCAGACCACGCTTATTTTTCGGAGAAACCCATGACCCATTCCCCCCGCTTGTTGCCGCTTGGCGCAATGATCGCTGCATTGTCGATGTCGACGGTTCATGCCCAGTCCCAGGAAAACACCACGACATTGCCTACCATCGATGTCAATGCCGCCCGTGAAGAGATCGGCTATCAGGGACTCAAATCCCGCATTGGCAAGACTACCCAGCCGTTGCGCGATATCCCGCAAGCGGTGACTGTCGTCACCAAACAGCTGATCGAAGACCGCAATGCCGACACGCTCAAGGAAGCGCTGCGCAATGTCGCCGGTCTGACCTTTAATGCCGGCGAGGGCGGTCGCATCGGCGACAACGTGACGTTGCGCGGTTACTCGCTGGTCGGTGACTTGTACCTCGATGGCATGCGTGACATCGCCCAGTACAACCGCGAGATTTTCAATATCGAGCAGGTCGAGGTGTTGCGCGGATCCGCTTCGATGCTGTTCGGGCGCGGCTCGACCGGTGGTGTGGTCAATCAGGTCAGCAAGAAGCCGTTTCTGTTCGATACCAATGAAGCCAGTGTTACTGTCGGCAGCGATGCCTACAAGCGCGGAACGGTCGACCTCAACAAGGTCGTCGGTGAGAACGCGGCAGTCCGGCTCAATGTCATGAAGACCGACACCGACAGCTTTCGCGATGGCGTCGGTAGCGACCGTCTCGGCATTGCGCCTTCGGTCAGCTGGGGTATCGGCACCCGCAACGAATTTAATCTGTCGTACTACTACCTGAAAGGTGACAGCGTGCCCGACTTCGGCGTGCCGTACTTCCAGGGCAAGCCGCTCAATGTGCCGGTCAACATTTTTTACGGCCTGCCCGGAGAGGATAGCCAGAAAGAAGAAACCAGCATCCTGACCGCCAGCTGGATCCACCGTTTCGACAAGGACACCGAGCTGCGCTCCATCCTGCGCAAGGCTGACTACGACCGCGACCTGTGGGCCATCGCGCCCCGGCTGACATCCGGTACGACCAGCATCAATCCCGACACCGTCATCAATCGTCAGGCCCAGCGACGCGGCGGCGTCGAGCACACGCTGACCAGCCAGACCGACTTCACCACGACGGTCAATGCCGGCGGTTTCAAGCATGCGTTGCTGACCGGCGTCGAGCTGGTGCAGGAAGATGCCAATCGCTGGAATGTCGTCACTACACCCGGCAATCCCGCCACCACCGTCGGTAATCCGAATCCTTATCCAGTGCTGCCTGTCGGCTACGGCGTGCGTAATCGCATCAACCCGGTCAGTTACAGCGCCCGCACTATCGGCGTGTATGCGCAAGACACGCTGTCGCTCAATTCGCAATGGAAACTCATCGGTGGTGCGCGGCATGACAGTTTCAGTGCCGACTACGAGCGCGCTACCGGCGGGCCGCTGCAGCGCAACGACAATGTCTGGAGCTACCGCACCGGCGTGATTTTCCAGCCGTCCGAAACCGCCTCGTACTATGTCTCGTACGGCACTTCGTTCAATCCATCCGGCGAGCTATACGCGCTCGACGATCGCACTACCAACACGCCCCCCGAAAAAAGCCGCAACCTCGAAATCGGTGCCAAGTGGGATCTGCTGGAAGGCAACCTGATGCTGCGCACCGCGCTGTTCCGCTCGGAAAAAACCAACGAGCGCAACACTGATCTGGCCGAAACCAACCTGACCCAGAACCTGCTGTCGGGCAAGCGCCATACCGACGGCATCGAGTTCGAAACCGCCGGGAAGATCACTTCGCGCTGGGATATTTTTGGCGGGCTGGCGCTGATGAATGCGCGCATTGATGCCGCCACCGGCGACCAGGCCAATACGCTCGGCAAGACGCCGGTCAACACGCCGAAATACACCGCCAATGTCTGGAGCACCTTCAAGCTGGATAACCGCTGGAAAGTCGGCGGTGGCGCTGAAGCCGTTGGCAAGCGCTATGGCAATACGTCCAACATTAACGCGGCTCCGGCCTACGTGCGCTGGGATGGCTTGCTCGAATACCAGCAGGACAGCTACGCCATCAAGCTCAACGTCTTCAACCTGCTCGACAAGGATTATTACGAAGGCGTGTATGCCGGTCATGCCGTGCCGGGTACCAGCCGCACTTTCCAGGTATCGCTGTCCACCAAGTTTTAAGGAAAACCGACCATGCTGTTGCGCATCCCCGCATTGCTTTCTCCCGCGGCACTGGCAGCCTGCCGCAAGCTGATCGACCACGCCGACTGGGCCGATGGCAAGCTCACTGCCGGCCTGCAATCGGCGCGCGTGAAGAACAATCGCCAATTGCCGGAGGACGATGCAGCAGCACGCGCGGCGCGCGCCATTGTCATCGAGGCACTCGGCAAGAGTGCGCTGTTCATGACCGGTGCGCTGCCCAAAAAAACCTATCCGCCGCTATTCAACCGGTATGACGGTGCGGCCAATGCCTTCGGCAGCCACATCGATAATGCCGTGCGAACCTCGGTGGTCAGCGGCAGCTGGGTGCGCACGGACTTGTCGGCCACGCTGTTTTTGTCAGACCCGGCCAGCTATGACGGCGGTGAACTGGTCATCGAGGGCAGCTTCGGCACGCAGGAAGTCAAACTCGCTGCTGGCGACCTGATCCTGTATCCGGCGTCGAGCCGGCACCAGGTCATGCCGGTGACGCGTGGTACGCGGCTGGCGTGTTTTTTCTGGATTGAAAGCATGGTGCGCGAGGATGAACGACGCCAGTTGCTGTTCGATTTGGACATGGCTATCCTGTCCTTGCGCAGTGCGGTTGCCGAAGGGCAGCCGGAGCCGGACGAAGTCGTCAAGCTGACCGGCTGCTATCACAATTTATTACGCATGTGGATTGACACTTGAACCAGCTATTTACGCTATCCTCCGCTTCCCACAACCCACCCAAGGAACATCATGAAAGGTGACGCCAGCGTTATCCGCATGCTCAATGCGCAACTGACCAACGAGCTGACCGCGATTAACCAGTACTTCCTGCATTCCCGCATGTACCGCCACTGGGGTTTCGAAAAAATCGCCAAGAAGGAATACGAAGAATCGATCGGTGAAATGAAACATGCCGACCTGCTGATCGACCGCATCCTGATGCTAGACGGCTTGCCGAACCTGCAGGCCCTGCACAAGCTGATGATTGGCGAGAACACGCCTGAAATGCTGAAGTGCGATTTCGATCTCGAACTGCTCTCGCAGAAAACCGTCAAGGAAGGCATCGTCACCAGCGAAGCCGCCGGCGACTTCGTCTCACGCAGTATTTTTCAGATCATTCTCGACGACACCGAGGAACATCTCGACTGGCTCGAAACGCAAACCGACCTGATCGATAAAGTCGGTTTGCCGAATTATTTGCAATCGCAGATGGCGTAAAAAGTACGGAGCCAGATGCAGCACCGTCTGCGGGTGCAATGCCCTGTGGTTACTGCACCCTTGTGGCTGCTGGTGCCGCTCTCAACAAACCTAACCGCGCTGTCGCTGGCATCTCGCAGCGTAGTTTGCCGACCTCTCTTCAAGTCGCGAGAAGGTCCGCAACCCGGTCCTGCAGCGCGGCCGGAGTGACCTCTGCCGGTTGCATTGCACTGCGCGCGACGAGGCCGACCGGATTGAATAAACCACGCCGGAATGGGCGCTTCATCGCAGAACCCTCGATGCGTGAGAAGTACGAGCCCCAGAGGTTTTGCAACGCCAGCGGTACTACCGGTACCGGGTTGTTCCCGAGCAGTTTCATCACGCCACCCTTGAACTCGCCGAGCTGTCCGTTCCTGGTCAGCACCCCTTCCGGGAAGATGCATAGCAGCTCACCTTCATCGAGTGTCGTGCGCGCCGCAGCGAACGCTTTTTCATAGGCCTCCGGGTCATCACGCTGTGACGCGATCGGGATCGCCTTGAGCAATCGGAAGAACCATCCAAGCACCGGTATCGCGAAGATCTGGTGGTCCATGATGAAGCGGATCGGTCGCGGACTCGCTGCCATCAGCAATACCGGGTCGACGAATGCGACATGGTTACAGACCAGGATCGCCGCACCTTCGGCCGGTATGTTCTCGCCACCCCGCACCTTGAAACGATAGGCGAAGCGCGTGAGCAAGAAGGCGACAAAGCGCAGGAAGTATTCGGGCACCAGCATGAAAATATAAAAAGCAACGATCGCATTGAGAATGCCGACAATCAGGAAGACCTGCGGGATCGTGAAGTTAGCCGCCAGCAGCGCACCGACCCCCAGTGCGCTCACGATCATGAAGAGGGCGTTCAGGATATTGTTGGCGGCGATGATCCGGGCCCGGTGACTTGCCTTGGAGCGCAACTTGTTGGCACCGACCCGAAGCTGATGCTGCTGGCCATCTGCTGCATCAGTCATTGGACTTTCGAGCAGATGGTCTCGACCTACTCGATCAGCGAAGCCGAGTGCATTGCGTATCTGTTGCAGCTTGATCAGTTAGGCTTCATCGACCTGAGGCCGATGAACCGGTATTGCCTGAGGGTGAGCAATGGATTCCGGTGGCGTCCGCACGGGCCGGTCATGGCGTACTTTCGGAAATACGTTTGTGATGATTACTTCAGCGGTGGATTTGATGGCGACGGAGAGATGATGATGGTCGTGCACGGAGAGATCAGTAATGCGCAGGCCATGCATTTTGTCGAGCGACTTCAGCGGCTCGGGCAGGACTTCGCGCAGCAACATCTGACCTGCCAGAAGGTCAGCGCCGAGCACAAACGCCCGTACACGCTGGTCATCGGTATGCGGTCGTGGCTCTTTGCCCCGTTTCGAGAACTCAAGCGGGCGGAAGTGCCGATCCAGAAGCGCTCACGCGAGTCATGCGCTCACTATCATCCGTTGCGATGTAGGTAGTGACGAGCGTAACGCCTTTGCGAAAACAAGCGCCAGTCACACCCATCAGAACCATCCAGAACTGACAGCGCAGCCCGCAAGCCAACGAACAATTCTCGTCCCGCAGTCGCTTCGGTAACCGGTTGGTTGATGGACTGAAGTTACTTGTTAGCCCATCCTTGCAGGGTGGGCCGGTCACGGTATTCTGGTACCGTCAAGTTGCTGTGCTGCCTGGTCGAAAGTAAAAATGCCTTCGCAAGGTACACCGAAATGCTGCATGACGATGCGTGCCTTGTGGACGATCAGCGCATCGGGAAAATCAATGTGCCGCACACCGCCAGCTGTCGTCACCGGGCTGGCGGTCATGAAGTCATTCAACGCCGACCAGACAGCCTGCTGACTTTCAAACACAATATTCGGCTCTTCCAGCAGGGCGGAGATCACTGCCACGATGTCCTCTTTCATCGCCTTGTAGCGCTTGCCTTTCAGCGTCCATATTGTTTCAACCAGCACGACATCCGTTAGTAATATTTTGGTAGAGCCAGCGAAAAGCAGCTGTACCCGTGCCGCCTGGGAAGGGTCGTCATCGAGCACGTGCCGCAGCAGGACATTGGTATCGACCGCAATCATGCCGCACGGTTTCGCTTCGGATGAACGCCATGTTTCTCGTTGATCGCGTCTTGTAGCGACGCTTCGTCAGAAGTCTTGTCGTCCGTTTTCAAGTGACGCAAAATCCCCGCGCTGCTGCCTGCCTTTTTTTTAATGAGGGTAATGCGTCCGAGGTGTTCGACTATCGAGAGATCGTCGCCGGGCTGGACAATGAGCCGGTCACACAGTTCTTTGGGCAGGGTGACCTGCCGTTTCTGGCTCAGGATGGACATGTCGTTCTCCTTACTTTTGTGGATAAAGTAAAGATAGGGTGATGCCTTTGCGAAGTCAAGCGCCACGTCAGCAAGTGCCTGACAAAACAGGTACTTCAGGGGTGACCCACCGCAGACCAACCCCGCCCACCAGATATTTCCGAGCCTTACAGCGCAGCCCGCAAGCCAACAAACACCTGTCGTCCCGCCGCCGCTTCATAGAAGCGCCCATTACCATCATTGACGATGACCGAACCGGCATACTGTTTGTCGAGCAGGTTGTTGATGCGACCGAACAGGAACAGCTTGGCGGCGCCGACCTTGAAGGCATAACCGGTACGCGCATTGAGTACCGCATAGCCGGGTGCGGCAGCGCTGTTGACATCGTTGACGAAGACTTTGGATTCGGCGCGCATTTCGAGACCGGCGCTAAGTGCGTCGTTCATCCGGTAAGCCACGTCGGTATAAAGGCTATGCTCCGGTGCACCCGGCAAGCGGTTGCCGGCGGCGATACGGGTACCCGGACTGGTGTTGTACGCCTCGCGGAAACTCGCATCGAGCCAGGTGTAGGTGACTTGCGTCGTCAGCTTGTTATCCCAGCGTGCCTGCCACGAGGATTCGATACCGCGGCGCTGCACGCCATCGACGTTCTGGAAGATCGAGCGGCCATTGCTGGTTGCGGTCGGGACGATTTCATCCTTGCTGCGGGCATCGAAGACGGCCAGATCGATCGCATGGCGACCGCTCTTGATCTTCGCGCCGATTTCACCTTGCGTGCTGGTAGACGGACGCAAGCCGAGATTAGGGCCGGCACCGCCGGCGCTGTAGGCCGATTCGGCCAGCGTCGGGGTTTCGAAGCCCTTGCCGAGATTGGCATACAGATTGATGTTGTCGGCAACGCTCCAGACCAGACCGGCGACCGGACTGGTCTTGTTGAACTCGACCTTGCCGCTATCGTCGGCGCCGAAGTGGTCATCCACACCAAGGCGCACCCGGCTCGAACGCACGCCGGCAGTGGCGCGCCATTGCGGCGAGAAGGTCCAGTCCAGCTGACCGAAGAAGTCGAGGTTGCGGGCCGTGTCTTTTTCGTCGCGCTTGAGGGCACCGGGCGTGCCGTTGTTATTGACGTAACCGCGCCGCAGTTCGCGCAAGTTGTCGGCTTCGACACCTAGCGTCCAGTTCAGCGGCAAGTCATTGACGCGCATCTTGTGATTCCAGTTCAGGCCAATGCCTTCGTAGTTGCGGTCGAGGTCGATCACGCCGCCGGACTGGGTCGCGCCATCACCTCTAAACGATAGCGTCTGAAACACCTGCCGCGTCCCCGAATACACCCGCGCATTGAGCGTGTCGTTCCCGCTCAGCTTGTGTTCGACGACCATGCCGACCTGCTGCTGTTCGATGGTCTTGCGGGTGTCGAAGGTCAGCGCTCCGCCGATCACCTGACGCGGATTCTGTTCGAAGGCATCGCGCGTCAGTCCAAGCGGATCCTGCGATTTCGGCTGATTAAAATAGCCGACCAGTCCGGTGATGGTGGTGGCCGACGAGGGCCGCACCACGACCTTGCCGGAAAATTGCGTGCGCTCTGCAGCACTGTGATCGCGATAGCCATCGGTCGAATAAGTCGTTACATCGAAGGTGCCACCGATGACGTCGTTGCCACCGGCAAGTGAAGCACCGAGCTGACGCTGACCATCCGAGCCGATACCGGTCGTGATCGAACCGGTCGTCGGTTCATCGCCGCGCGGTGGATTTTTGGTGAAGACCTGGACCACGCCGCCGGCCGCATTGCCGTACAGCTGCGCCATCGGTCCGCGCAAGACTTCGATGCGCGAGGCAGCGGCGAGGTTGGCAGTCGCGGCCTGACCCTGACCATCGGGCATCGTCGCCGGAATGCCATCGACAATCAGGCGCACGCCACGCACGCCAAAGGTGGAACGGGTGCCAAAACCGCGCACCGAAATTTGCAGGTCCTGGGCAAAGTTCTGCCGCTCGCGCACTTGCAGACCCGGTACCGCAGAAAGCAGCTCGGACAAGTTGACCAGTGGCGACATCGTGGTGAACGGATCGACCTGCACCACGTCGATGGCAGCCGGGGCATCAAAACGCTTTTGCTCCGAACGGCTGGCACTGACCACCACGGGTTCGAGTACCGGTGTGACCGATTGCGCCAGCACAAAAGGCATGGCCAGCGTACCGGCCAGCGCGGCGACAGTACGGCGGTCAAACAGAAAAGAAGAGGACAGCTTGAAGCGATTGGTCATGGCAGATTCAAAGTAAATAAAAAAAATTCGTAGCGCGGGCACGCATGCCCACGCGAATGCATGGTGTAAAACCGCCTCAGCGGATCACCACACCCCAAGGCAATTTGCCGGTCGCCACATCACGCAGCTTGGTGTTGGCCACCGTATCGATGACCGAAACAGTCCCCGAGCGGCCATTGGCGACGTACAGCTTTTTGCCATCGGGCGTGATGGCCATGTTCCATGGACGCTGGCCGACCGGCACCGTGGCGATGATGGTGTTGCTGGCCGTGTCGAGTACGGAGACACTGGCGTCACCACCGTTGGAAATATAGACCCGGCTGCCATCAGGATGGACCGTGATGCCGTTGGCGCGCAGGCCCGCCTTGACCTTGGTGATGATCTTTAGCGTGGCGACATCGATGATGAAGACTTCATTGCTGTTTTCGGTCGCGACGTAGGCGCGGCTACTGTCCGGCAAAAAGCCGATCCCGCGCGGTCGCGCACCGACCGCAATTTGCGTGACTTCCTTGCGCGTGGCGAAGTCGATCACGTCAACCGCATCGCCTTCTTCGGCACTGACAAAAATCAGTTTTCCATCCGGGCTGAACACGGCGTGCTCCGGATTTTTTCCTTTGACCGGGATGGCAAAGGCCAGCTTGTTGGTGCGGGTATCGGTGATGACGATCTCGTTGCGCTCTTCCACGGCCGCAACGACCCAGCGGCCATCGGCCGAGATCGATACGCCTTCCGGTGATTCACCCAGGTCGACGGTGCCGGCTGGTTTGCGCTCACGCAGGTCGATCAGTTGCAGGCTGTTGTTAGGCTGGTCGCTGACATACAGCCAGTGACCATCCAGACCGGCGGCGAGGCCGCGGGGCTTTTTGCCGGCAGGGATGTCGGCGATGACTTTGTCGGTGACGGTATCGATGACCGAGACGGTACCGGAACCTTCGTTGGGGACATACGCGAACGGCGCAGCAAGGACCGCAGCGGGCAAGGTGGCGGCAACCGCGACGGCGGTCAGCAAGCGACGAATCAACATGGCAATTCCAATCAAAAAGGTGGGCGGGTGGCGCGTGGCCACATGCGGGAAATCAGGTTGTCGCGGTCGATCAGTTGATGCTTGAGGACCGCCAGAATATGCAAGAGCACGAAGGCCACCAGCACCAGTGCAGTCAGTTTGTGCGTCTGGTTGAAGAAGGCATAGATCACCTTGTCATCACTGCCCCAGGGCGCAAGACGGACCATGTTGAACAGCTTCACCCCATGCTTGCTGAAGTTCGAGGCCAGATAACCCGACAGCGGCATCAGCAGCATGCACGCATACAGCATGCCATGGCTGAGGTTGGCTGCGCGCCGTTGCCAGTGCGGAGTGGCGGCCGGCAGCGGTGGTGGGGTGTGAGTCAGGCGCCAGACAATGCGCAGCAGGATCAGCAGACCGATCAGGAGTCCTGTGCTCTTGTGCAAATTGATGAAGAAGCCGCGCTCGGGCGTATTGCGCGGCACGTCACCGAGATACCAGCCGAACAGGTACTGGCCTAGTAACAGCACGGCAATCAGCCAGTGCAGCGTGATGGCAATACGGTGGTAGTGAGCGGGCATCGTGGCGGGTTTCCTTCGTCTCTGGTTGCGCATCGTCGGGATCGTTGTCCCTGCGTCTGGGCCGAAGGGTATCACCGAATTTTCGATAGCGGCCGGTATGACGATCAATTGGCGTGGCCGGTTGATTGCGTCGCTTGGCCTGGTGCTCCAGATTGGTTGAGCCAATTTGGAACACTCTGACAGCGATCTGTTCGAAAAAAAAACAGCTTGCGCCTGCCGGTTGTTGCGGCGCCCGTGCGGGCCGGTTGGCATGCCGATTGCTCAATACCAGATGGGCAACACGTACCCGGACAATAAACCAGAGACAGCATCACCACAAAGCATGACCACCACGAGGAGCAGGACAATGAACATGGCAGACTTCAGCAAGCTCGGCGTAAAAAATCCATTCGCAACCCGCTACGACAACTTCATCGGCGGCAAATTTGTCCCGCCGGTCAAAGGCGAGTATTTCGAGAACATCAGTCCGATTATCGGCAAGGCCTTTTGCGAAATCGCCCGTTCGACGGCCGAAGATATCGAACTCGCGCTGGACGCGGCGCATGCCGCGAAAACAGCCTGGGGCAAAACCTCGCTGGCGGACCGCTCCAATATCCTCAACAAGATTGCCGACCGGATGGAAGCCAACCTCGGCTTGCTGGCGCTGGCTGAGACCATCGACAACGGCAAGCCGATCCGCGAAACCACGCTGGCCGACATCCCGCTGGCGATCGATCATTTCCGCTACTTCGCCGGTTGCATCCGCGCCCAGGAAGGCAGCGTCTCGCAAATTGATGCCGAGACCTACGCCTACCATTTTCATGAGCCGCTCGGCGTGGTCGGCCAGATCATCCCGTGGAATTTTCCTATCCTGATGGCAGTCTGGAAAATGGCACCGGCACTGGCTGCCGGTAACTGCATCGTCCTGAAGCCGGCCGAGCAGACGCCGGCCTCGATCATGGTCTGGATCGACCTGATCAAGGATTTGCTGCCACCGGGCGTGCTCAACATCGTCAACGGTTTCGGCCTCGAAGCCGGCAAACCGCTGGCCTCGAACAAGCGCATCGCCAAAATCGCCTTCACCGGCGAAACCGGCACCGGTCGCCTGATCATGCAATACGCGGCGCAGAACATCATCCCGGTCACGCTGGAACTGGGCGGCAAATCACCGAACATTTTCTTCGCCGACGTGATGGATCAGGACGATGCGTTCTTTGACAAATGCCTCGAAGGCTTTGCGATGTTCGCGTTGAACCAGGGTGAAGTCTGCACTTGCCCGTCGCGCGTGCTGATTCAGGAATCCATTTACGAGCGCTTCATCGAGCGTGCCGTCAAACGCGTCGCCGCCATCAAGCAAGGCAACCCGTTCGAGATGTCGACGCAGATCGGCGCGCAGGCCTCGCATGAGCAACTGGAAAAAATCCTGTCCTATCTGGACATCGGCAAACAGGAAGGTGCCAAGTGCCTCATCGGTGGCGAGCGCAAAATGCTCGACGGCGATCTGGCTGGTGGTTACTACGTCCAGCCGACGATTTTTCAGGGCAACAACAAGATGCGTATTTTCCAGGAAGAGATTTTCGGACCGGTGGTGTCAGTCACGACCTTCAAGGATGAAGACGAAGCGCTCGAGATCGCCAATGACACCTTGTACGGTTTGGGTTCCGGCCTATGGACCCGCGACGGCTCGCGTGCGTTCCGTGTCGGCCGCGGCATTCAGGCTGGTCGCGTCTGGACTCACTGTTATCACTTGTACCCGGCCCATGCCGCGTTCGGTGGGTACAAGCAATCCGGTATCGGCCGCGAAAATCACAAGATGATGCTGGAGCATTATCAGCAGACCAAGAATTTGCTGGTGAGTTACAGCCCGAATGCGATGGGGTTCTTTTAAAAGATCGCTTGTTGCGCGCGCGTCGGCACATTCGTGCCCACGCGACGGGGCGGTGTTGATGTTGATGTTGATGTTGATGTTGATGTTGATGTTGATGTTGACGTGGTAGTTGACTTTGACCTGTCCCGCATTGAGGCAGCTGCCAAAAGTCGGAGTCAGTCAGGGGATCAGAGTGCCGCATTGTTTGAGCGAAGCGAGTTTGCGGCACTCCCCCTGACTGGCTCCGGCTTTTGGGAACCCGAAGGGCAGCAGTCTCGCGGTCGCCTTTTTCTTGGTTACTTCTTTTTGGCGAAGCAAAAAGAAGGGACCGGCTGCCGGGCCGCCCCCGGCTAGGTCGTGGCGGAGCAGCAAACACCCAAGCAACCTCAGCT
>CAILRJ010000113.1 GCA_903836575.1 uncultured Burkholderiales bacterium | reverse complement strand
TTGCCTTCGACGGCCGCCCGGCTAAGCAGTTCGGCGTCGGCAACCAGTGCATTGACGGCGTCGATAGCTTGGTTGAGATTGTTCTTGATGGTGTTGAAATCACCGTTATACACGTCGGTAATTTTGGCGGGGATGGCACCCTTGGAAATTTTTTCAACGTAGTCTGCCGCGACATTCAACGGGCCAATGACGGCGTCGAGCGTCTGGTTCACGCCGGCGACGATTTTCCGATAATCACCCTGATGCTTGGACGCATCGGCACGAGTAGCGAGCTTGCCTTCGACCGCAGCCCGACTGAGCAGTTCGGCATCGGCTATCAGCGCATTGACGGCGTCGATAGCCTGGTTGAGGTTGTTCTTGATGGTGTTGAAATCACCGTTATAGACGTCAGTGATTTTGGCAGGAATGGCGCCCTTGGAAATTTTTTCAACGTAGTCTGCCGCGACATTCAACGGGCCAATGACGGCGTCGAGCGTCTGGTTCACGCCGGCGACGATTTTCCGATAATCGCCTTGATGCTTGGACGCGTCGGCCCGGGTAGCGAGCTTGCCTTCGACGGCAGCTCGGCTGAGCAGTTCGGCATCGGCAACCAGCGCATTGACGGCGTCAATAGCTTGGTTGAGGTTGTTCTTGATGGTGTTGAAATCACCGTTATAGACGTCAGTGATTTTGGCAGGAATGGCACCCTTGGAAATTTTTTCGACATAGTCTGCCGCGACATTCAACGGACCAATCACGGCGTCGAGCGTCTGGTTCACGCCGGCGACAATTTTCTGATAATCACCTTGGTGTTTGGACGTATCGGCACGGGTGGCGAGTTTGCCTTCGACAGCAGCGTTGGACAGGAGGTCGGCATCAACTTTTAGTGCGTGGACTGCGGCTTGAAGTGCGCGCGCCGCATTGGCAATTAATCCCATTTCATCTTTGCTATGGATGTCCAGTGTGAAGTCAAAATCTCCTACTGCCATTTTATTGGCGACGTCGACGAGTTTTCTGGTTGGTTTGGTAATACTGCGGATGATAAAAATCCCGGCGATAAGCGTCAGCAAGCCGGCAGCAATCGACAGCATAATGATTAATCGTTCCGTACTACTGGCAAGAGCCGCCGTGATTTGTCCTGATTTTGTCATTAACTCTGTCTGGAATTCGACCAAGTTGTCGACGGCATCAACGGCGGACCGTTGTAATTTTTCGCCGTCAGTGGTCATGAACAGGATAGCTTCGTCACGTTGGCCGAGACGTATCATTTCAAGAAATTGGTTTTGCGATCGGATCAACGGTGCGTTGGCATCAACGACCTTCTTGAACAACTCTTTTCCCTTTTCCGAAACGATCGATTTCTCTAATTTTTCGAGATTGTCGGTAACGATCTTTCCTTGCGCGTTGAAATCATCAACGTATTTTTTATTCTCGACAGCACCGTTGCGAATCATGATGTTATGAAGGGCATTTTCTTTGACGTTCATGGCCTCAACGACTTTGTGTGACTGAACAATCTTGGCGAAGTAGTCGGTTACCATTGACTCGAACTCGTTATCAAATCGACTGACTCGCGTGACACTGATGACGGCGATGATCGCCATTAAGGTGAGCGTGACAACAAAGCCGGCCCAAATGCGCGTCCCGACCCGAAGGTTATTGAACATGGTCTTTCTCCTGATAAGCGCAGTATGGATAGCCATCTGCGATCGAAACATGAATGAAAAAATAGGTGTCGTTTCTGGCTCGTCAGGGCGGCGGTTGCGCGAGCAGCATGATCGAAATGGTTTCTAACGCATCGGAGTGAAGCTGCGTTTGGCGATAGGAGGTCATCAAGATTGCTCCTGTGTTTGGGCGTGGCTGGTGGCGGTGATACTTTTTTCGTCATTGACGCAGCGTTTGACCAGTGCTGGCACATCGAGAATCAATGCGACTTCGCCGCTACCGAGAATGGTTGAACCACTGATGCATTTGACCTGGCTGAACAGTTTGGCGAGCGGTTTAATCACGGTCTGAAATTCGCCAAGCAAGGTGTCGACAACCAGCCCTGCCTTTTGTCCTGCATGCTTGAGGACGACGATATTTTCGCGCCGACTGGCTGCACTATCGACAGCGAACAGAGACCGCAAACGGATAAACGGCAGTACCTGTCCACGTAAATTGGTATAGTCATGACCCGGTTCCGCCGAGAATTCGATGCACTCGTCGATCATGTCGAGTGGTATGGCAAACACCAATTTACCGATGGCAACCAGAAAACCGTCGATGATGGCCAGGGTGAGCGGCAGTCGCACGGTGATCGTGGTGCCGATACCGTGCTGACTGTGTATCTCGATGCTTCCGCGCAGTGCCGTGATATTGCGTTTGACCACGTCCATCCCCACACCCCGTCCGGACAAGTTGGAAACCTGGTCGGCGGTAGAAAAACCCGGCTCAAAAATCAACGCATACACCTCTTGATCGGACAGGTGGTCACCCGGCGCAATCAAGCCCCGTTCCAGTGCTTTTTCCAGGATTTTGTCGTGTTGCAGGCCCGCCCCGTCATCGCTCACTGAAATGACGATGCTGCCGGAGTCGTGGCGAGCATCAAGCCGAATGCGGCCCTGGGCCGGTTTGTTACGCGCCGATCGGAGGTCGGCGGATTCGATTCCGTGATCGATGGCGTTCCTGATCAAATGCATCAGTGGGTCACCGATTTTTTCGACGACGGTTTTGTCCAGTTCGGTATCGACACCGTCGACCTCCAGGACGATATCTTTGCCCAGTTCGCGTGCGACATCGTGTACTACCCGCTGGAACCGGTTGAAGGTCGCGCCGATTTTTACCATCCGTAATTGCAGCGCGCTATCACGTACCGTTTCAATCAGACTGGAAAGGATGGCCGCACTTTCCTGTAGTTCGGTGTTCTGGACACGACGTGCAATCAGGCTCACGCTCGCTCCGGCGGTAATCAATTCGCTGACCTGGTTGATCAACTGATCGAGTTTGTCGGCATCGACACGAATGGATTGATGCTCCTGGCTGCTTTGGTCCCTGGCCTGTTTTTGTTTGGGCAAAGTCGTGTCTGCAACGTCAACGATTGCTACAGGTCGTTGCTTCGAAACGGTATTAACCGGCTGCGGTTGCGCAGCATCAGCAGTGTGTGCAGAAAGCGCAGCGAGTGCGGCATCACTCTGCGCTGCCGTCAGTGATCCGCAGTC
This sequence comes from uncultured Burkholderiales bacterium, assembly GCA_903836575.1. Classification (GTDB taxonomy): domain Bacteria; phylum Pseudomonadota; class Gammaproteobacteria; order Burkholderiales; family Burkholderiaceae_D; genus Actimicrobium. The sequence goes on along the minus strand of CAILRJ010000113.1, from coordinate 8,894 downwards.
CACGAGCAACGCCGCCACGCGTGCGGGTTCCTCCGGCAACGCCTGTATCAAACGGGTGTAGTCCTCAATCGGGCTGTCAGTTGGCAGTAGCCATATCTTGCAATCGCCACGTAAAAATTCGAAGGCATTGTCGATAGCCTTTCTGCCAGCCTTGCTCTCGAATGTCATTTCGAAGCCGAGGTAGCATTCTTCCGGATCCATTTTTTGGACCGGGGGAAGCGCATCTGGCAGGGTGACCAGGCCTGTGATTTCGCCTAACGTGCACAAATAGCGGATGAACGACAACGGGTCCAGGCCGTTTCGCAGTGCCTCCGGGCCAAAGCGTAGCGAAATGTGCCAGTCATTAACGGTGTCGCAGCTTGAAGCATCGTCCTTGATGACATCAACATCTTGTTCCGCCGGTACTGGCTGGTTGGCTGTTTGCGCTTGATCAGGAGCGAGATAGTCACGCAATTGCGCCAACAGAACGTCGCTTTGCTGGACTGTATGATCGTCTGCCACCTTTTGGCCAGATGCCAGCGCATCGACGAATGTGCCGATTTGGTCACAGCAATTCAGTAATAACGCGATGAGGTCATCGGTCATTTGCACTTCGTCGTCGCGTGCACGGTCGAGTACGCTTTCGATCACATGGGTGAACGCGACAATATGCGCAAGGCCGAACAGTCCAGCCGATCCCTTGATGGTGTGGGCCGATCGAAAGATGGCGTTGATTAATTCTTTCTGTGGCTCTGCCAGCTTCACGCGTAGCAATGCACTCTCCATCTCCACCAATATCTCGCGGCTTTCGATGATAAAAGTTGGCAGTACTTCATCAGCGTTCATCTGGATCTCCGGCGGTAGGGCTGCGGCCAGGCTGGTCTGGTGCGAATACAAGGTCATCACTGAAATAATTGGTCAGCCTGAGTTGCTCGAATACCTCCAGTACGGCGGGACTGTGTGCCAGGAAACGCAGCACACAGCGTTTTTCCTGTGCGGTTTTTTTGGCAAGCATCAGTAGCTGAACGCCAGCACAGTCAAGCTCCGTTATGCCGGATAGATCAATATCAAGCGCGTGTGCACCGTCCAGCCGTTCAATCAGGTCATGCTTGAGTTCGGACGCACGGTAAATAGTCATGTCGCCGTCGATACGCCAGATCGCATTGCCAGTATCGTCGGAGGTGAAATTGGTCATGATGATGTTCGCGGTGAGAGCGTTCGAGGTCTGGTCAGGGAAGGCATAACTTCTGCACCGCATCGAGCAACAAGTCCGGCTCAAACGGTTTGACTACCCAGGCACGAACGCCGACGGCTTGGCCTGCGCGTTTTTTTTCTTCCGTCCCGTCGGTGGTCAGCATGATGACGGGGGTAAAGCGGTAGCTCGATAATTGCTTCATGGCTTTCAAAAAGCCGATGCCATCCAGGTTGGGCATGTTGAGATCAGTGATGATCAGATGTATTTTTTGCCCGATGAGCTGGGTCAGTGCATCCTGGCCATCGCAGCCTTCGAGGACGGTGTAGTTGGCACGTCGTAACGTGAGTCCGACGAGTCGTCGCACGCTGGCGCTATCGTCGATGATCATGATGCTTTTAGACATGACATCCTCTAGAAAAAAGTTACTTCAGAGCGGGTTTGTGGTGTGGCTTGTCCGCTGCCATGCACCGCATGCTGCTCAGTCGTCGTATAGCCACTTTTGATGTCGACTAGCAATGCGGCAAGGTCAAGTTGATGCAACTCGCCACTTTCCAGACAACTGTGGCGGTGCTTTACATAAAACTCAGGGAGGCGCTCGATGTTGACCTGGACGTGGCTCAGGATTTGATCTACGCGGTCCTGGAACTGCAGTTGGACGAGGGCTTCGGTCACATCCGATTTGATCTGCACACTTTCGTTTTGCAATATGTTGCTTGACTCGAGTAACGCGGTGGTGACGTTGCGGAATCCGGATAAAACCAATTCGATCGCTTGTTCGGACGCCCTTGTCAAAGCGTCTTCTTGCTGGACTGATTCGCCTGCTACCTGGCATGTTTCGGCAATGGCGGCGGCAATCGTGCTTACTTTTTTGCTTATATGCAAACCGGCATTGCTGGACTGCGTTGACAGGATGCGGAATTCTTGCGCGACCACGGCAAAGCCACGCCCCAGATCGCCAGCGCGGGCCGCCTCGATCGTGGCATTGAGTGACAGCATATTGGCTTGCGCGGCGATTTGAGTGACCTCGGCAGCCATCTCTTGTAACTCGGCAATAAAGCTGTCGAGACCTTGAACTTTGGCAACCATCGTGCTCACGCTGGCCATGGCGCTTTTTTGTGAAGCGATAACGGCACCAAGCTGTTTTTCACTGTTGGCAAAGACGGTGACCAAATTAACGGTATGGCCGTTGGTACCACCACCGATCGATTTTGTGGCCATGTCGGCCGCATCGACAGCCACATCCAGTCGTTCAACAATGTTGCCAAAGCGCTCGGATAGCGCCAATACGGCACGGTCTGTTTGTTCTCTGGCATTGCCGATATGCGCGGACCAGATTGGTACGACTAGCGCACCAAATTGCTGCTGATCGTTCAGGCCGATATCCACGACGTTGTGAAAACTGGCTGCTGTCGCCGTGACGCAAAGTCTTGTTGCGATGAATCCAGCGCCAATCAGTGCAGCAGCAAGAGTGACACCAAGCAAGCTAAAGCCGCCGACAACGATGACCGCTGTCGCACCGGCAAAGCCTAACGCGGTAGCGTGGCGCAGGTGGGGTGATTGCTGACGAAATGTATCCATTTTGAATTTCCAAAACAGCAATTAATAAAATTCACTATTTGCAATTTCCGAAAAAGTATCCCTAGGGCAATTTAATTTTATTAAAAAATACCGATTTATGCAAATAATTTGAATTAAAAAATGAATTTAATTTTTATGAAGCTATTCACAATTCCTGTCGGCACTGTGCTACGTAAAAAAAATGTGTTTGCGGATGGATTACGGAGAAATAACTGGCACTCCCTGACTCCAATCCCGTTTGGGATAGCGGTTGTCTCGAGGCAGCGTGGGATGTAGAAGTAGAGGGCAGGGGCCAGGCAATCGGACTTTATGGACTAAAAATGAAGCACTTTCCCAGCGGCAAAGTTTTTAACCCGGCGGGTAGGCATGTTCGAAGGGCATCGCTGTCAAGACCTATCCGATGCGGCGTGCTGTCTTCAACATGGCGTTACGCCGAACCGAATACTCGAAGGCGTCAGTACTGTTTTCGGTGAATATAACAATTCAATCTCTGAATCATACCTCTCCACTTTTCAGTACAGGAATGACATGGATTTTTTTGCCATGCATGGAACTGATGATCGTTTCACATCACATATGCAGCAATTGCGTTGAGATTACCTTCAGCAATTTGGCAGCGGGGAAATAGCCGATCACCTGATTCGAAAGAAACGTTGCTCATGAAACTGTCACTTGGGAAACTTCATTTTGTCGGGCATCGGCCCAATAGCACCACCTACGATGCAGACGGGAACCCGCGGAATTTGACCGTACCAGGGGTTGGGCGTACAACCCCGTACTAATAAACGTTGTAGTCGCATTTCGGCAGCAGGATTATGGGGCGCTCGACCTCGACACACTGCATCTGTCTGAGTAGCTGTTGCCGAAACTTACTGCGCCTGCGCCCTAGCTGCAGCCACTATACCGTCCAGCCAATCCTGATGACCGTTGATCATGGGGTTGGGTTTGGTGGTGGCGAGGGTCTGCGCCGGCTTGCCAACTTGAGTCTCCTGCGTCAGGATGCGAACGCGGTCGCCAGACAAGTCCTCGATCAGCCAAGCGTGGTGCACGTCGAGCCGGTCTTCTGGGGTGCTCCCGGCCCAGCCGTGCCATGCGATACGCGCGGGCTGGCCCGCGACCGGTACCACATGCTCGACCACCTCCGCCTCTACAGGGAAGCCGAATGTCTCGAAGTAAAATCGCACGCCGTGCTCCAGCTGCGGTCCCATGCCGCCGTCGATGCGGACGTTGGCCGAGTTTAGATAGTAGCTAGGCCAGAGTCCAGGAGCGTTCAGAAGCGGCCACAGGTCGGCCGCCCGCAGACCCCGCACGATCACTTCGTTTGAACAAAAATTATCGGTATAGCCAGGCACATAGCCCACGGGCCAGATGATGTCGCTCATGTTGCTGTCCTTAGAGTTAGAAACGGAGGAGCACACTGTACTTGCCACTGTCTCATTAATAAATGACTGTAAAATCACTTCATTTGTTACGTGAGTGAACAAATGATGCGAAACCTGAGCGCGATTCAAATCGGAAGCATCGAGATTTTCTGCAAGGCTGCGGAGATGAGCAGCTTCTCGGCCGCAGCCGAAGCGCTGGGCTTAACGCCGGCGTCCGTCAGCAGGTCAGTTAAGCGAATTGAGGAGCGGCTCGGGGTACGTCTATTTTCCCGCAGTACGCGCAACGTGCGTCTGAGCGCCGAAGGCGAGGTCTACTGGCGCGAATGCCGCCAGGCGCTCGGGCAGATCGAAGAAGCCGAACGCATAATCACCGGCCAGCAACAGGCGCCGGGCGGGCTGCTACGTGTCAGTGCAGGAACCCTGTATGCCAACTACCGGCTGCTGCCACTGCTGCACCGCTTTATCGAGGCCTATCCACAGATTGAGCTCGAATTGAGTTTGTCTAACCGGGTCATAGACATCATCGACGAGGAGTACGACGTCGCAATCCGAATCGGCACACCCCAAGATTCGCGTTTGATCGCCCATCCACTGGAAGATGCACCGGTCGGTATCTATGCCACGCCGGCATACTTGGGAAGGCGCGGAATCCCACGCACGCTGGACGACCTGGCGCGCCATGACTGTCTGCAGTTTATCCTACCAACCACCGGCCGACCGATGCCCTGGATCTTGCGTACGTCCGACGGTGCCGAAATCGATCACCTGTTCCGCAGCCCTTTCCGGGTGCTAGATGACCCATCCGGCTGCATCAGTTGGGGCTTAGCCGGCGGCGGCTTGTTCCAGACCTATCGATTCATTGCCAAGGAGGCGGTGGCAAACGGGCGCCTCGTGGAGGTACTGTCAGCGTACGGCGGCCGGTCACGTCGCTTCTCCGTGATATATCCGCAGAACCGTCACCTGTCGGCGCGAGTCCGGGCCTTCGTTGATTTCCTGCGCGACACGCGCACCGGCTAGATACTGGGACATGCGCTTCTTCAGGTAGGCGGCCGCGCGTTGAAAGGTCTGCTTAGTCTCGAAAGCAGTCCTACATCGAAGAACACGTTACCTTAGCGCCCGATTTTTTCCGAATCCTGTGTTCTTGCCAACTTGAAAAAGCGGGCATTTAACAGGATCGTTGATGCAAAGACTAAAACAAAAGAGTTCATCGTTGAATGTGCAGACCAGAGAGATGCAGACAAAGTTTTGCTGAAAAAAGCATTGTGGTTTTCCGCACTGTCTTTGCCAATCTCGGCCTGGTCCGATATCAGTCGAGCTGGTGACGTCTACGACGCGCTACGCAACGTCAATGGCAATTTTGCTGGCATGTCAGACGGTGATATTTGGTGGGAAACTTTGTTCATGGCGCCGGAGAGCATGGTCGGTTTAGCAGCCCTGACCAAAGGTGCCTATTTCGAGCAACTGGTCGCAGCAGATTTTGGCGGTGCTCTACATGAGCATTTCAACCACCCGGATACAGACATCGTTATTGATGGTGTTGCCTTCCAAATCAAAGCTACCGATAGCGTCGGCTATGTCAATAGCGTTGCTGACGAAATTCCTGTAATTGCGACCTCGGAGGTTGCATTGCGGACCGATGCGATCAATGCCGGTTACACCAATGAAGAACTGAACGAGGCAATCGATCTGGCGCTGGATGGAACAGTGATCGATATTGGGGACACGGCGGTCGACTCCATCATGTCCGGACTGGGTAGCATTGGATTGCTTGCCACACTGAAAGGCATAAATCACGCGGTCAAGAGACACGAGAATGGTGGCGCTGCAGCGGAGGCAATGTTTGAAGGCGTTGGCGTCGCCATCGAAGGTTCCGTCAGCGCCGTTTTCGGTGCTGCTGAAATGGGCTTCAAGGTACTCACATCCAGACCCAGCCGGTTTGTAGGAAGAGTGATTACAAAAGGTTTTGTAAAATTGGACAATAAAATATTTTCATTGGGAAACAAAGATATCCCCAAATCGTAACAATTTGGTCTTTGAAGTACTTTGGGTTGTCCGCAGACTTCGGAAAAAATAGCACGCTAGGGTCTGCGCGCAGGAGCAAACGGTTGAAAATTCACCAATAGCGCTATCAGCGACATGGTGCTGGCACAGGCGGCCGGATCGATGGGTCCACTGATGGCGGCATGGCTTGTCGAACCCGACCTAATCCGCTGCACAAAGCTGTTGCGGTTGCGGTTGCCAAGGCATGCTTTACAGCTTTGTACATCGACTTAAGCCCTATGAGCGGCCAAAAGCTCTGGTCGTATGCAAGGGTTTGTTTGCGCAACGTCTTAGCGTGCTATTTTTTCCGAAGTCTGCGGGCACCCTAAGTTGTATTTCCGTAATAGCGGGACGATCCAGTCGATTGCACAAGAACTGCATATCAATAGTTGACCTTGAAAGTCGGACTATCCTCTGGCCGCGACGTTCGGCGATCATAAATTCGGGTCGTCGCGATATTGGCGTGCCCCAGCCATTCCTGTACCTTGGCAATGTCCGCCCCGTGGTCCAAGGCATTGGTGGCAGCCGTCGCCCGCAGTGCATGCGGCCCAAAACCCGCAATCTCAAATTTCAGTTCACCGGCATACCCCATCAACATTTTGTAAATACCATCTGGTGTAACCGAGGCCCGGGTATTGCCGTTCACGTTGCTCTTAATAGGGCGAAACAACGCACCGGCCTTGTCGGTGTCGTGACCGGCCGCTATTAGATACAGTTCGATCTGTTCGGCGGTGCCGGGGTGGAGCGGGACGTACCGGATTTTCGATCCCTTACCGTGGACTTGCAGATGCATCACGCCGCGGCGCTGCTGCAGGTCGCCGGTCGTCAATCGGCACAATTCGGCCCGGCGCAAGCCGTGATAAAGCAGGGTGGACAAAATGGCGCGGTCACGTAACCCACGTAGGGTCGTTATGTCCGGGATCGCCAGTAGGGCACGCGCCTGGTGATCACCGATGGCTGGTGTCTTGCCTTCGGTGCTGTCGACTTTGGGGCGTTTGACGCCCTTGACCGGATTGCTCTCGACTGCATTGGTTTCGCACAGATATTCAAACAAAGAGGAGAGGGCGGCGAGTTTGCGACGGATCGTTGCGCTGCTCAATGCTCGCTGTTCCAAATCCTTGCGCCACGCCAGCAAGTGTGCGCGCCGGATGCTGCGGAACTGGGCAGCATCGGCGATCCCGGTAAAGGTCATGAATTCGGTCAAATCGCTCTGGTAGGCGCGCCGTGTTTGCGGGTTGGCGATGTTGGCAAACCAGGTTGCCGCGGACGGCACCTCTGCCAATTGCTGGAACTGTTCCGCGGTGAGTACGACACGAGCTGATGTCGCTGCACCCTTTGCCAACGCGGATGCCGGCAGCGTGTCTTCCATCACTCCGGACTCTGCCATGCTTGGGCCGCTGAAATTAACGCGTCGACATGGTCGATCAGTTCGGCGACGAACCCGGCCGTGACATCCAGGTCGCCTTCATACTCCGCAAGGTTACGTTTGTTGTGTGCCTGATTGAGCAGTAACCACTGCGTCGGTGTGAATCCCAGCGTGTGCTCCAGACACTGGAACACCAGATAGCGATTGTCGCTACGGTATCCATGACCCCTAAGCGCGGAGAGGGCGGCGGCATGCGCGGCATTGTAAGCAAGGTCAAAGCGGCTTTCCAGCGCGAGCGTCGCTTGCCGTGCATCGCGCAGACGCACGGTGGCCGAACGCAGTAATCCTGCGCGTTCCCGTGCGTCAGGGGGCTCCGCCTTCAGTTTTCCGATCCGCGCCAGATTTGCCAGCGCTTCCAAGTGAGGGGAGGTCATTTTCGGATCCTTTGACAAAGATTTTTGGCTGCTCCAGTACCCTCGTCATGAAGGCGGTACGGTCGCTGACGCGTTGGGAAAATTCGTCTGCCGTGTAATACGTCGGATTGATGATCCGGCCTAATTGGGCCTGGGCAGGCAACATTGCTTCGAGCAGCGCGGTATGGGATGGCAACGTGCCGACCACCATCAGATCAACATCGCTGGCGGCGTGCTCGGTGCCCTTGGCCATTGATCCGTATACAAAAGCCAATTGCACCTCGGACCACAGCGGTTGAAGTGCAGCGTGCAGGACATCGGCAACGCCGAAGGTTTTGAGGACGAGAGAACGTAGCTCTGGATAAATTGGTGCATCGGAATTGGCTTGATAGTGCTTTTGGTTGCCGACGCGCCGCACCGTGACCAAGCCGCTGGATTCCAGCCGTGCCAACTCGCGTTGGACTGCACCCGAACCGGATCCAGCCAGGCCGATGATTTCATTGCCGTAGAACGAACGTTGCGCCTGGCCAAAAAGCAGTGCCAGCACGCGTTGCTGCGTCTTCGTAAATAGTGTGTCTGCGTAAGTACCCATGTGGGGCATGATATTACCCATAACAGGTATTTACTAGCAAATTCTGCGATGTCGCGTTTCTCTTGCAAAAATTACATCGGTCTGGGTGCTTCATACCCGACCAAGGAACGGGCGTACCCAATAAAAGTATTTACATACCTTAATAAGGGTGTATCACACCCAAAGTAGGTTTCATTTGCTGTTTTATGTTATTTCAACAACATTTTAGATGATGGGTCACTTTAGTATTGATAACGCTTAGCGTTTATCTGTCGCCATGGAGGCGCTAATTGAGGGCGCAAGCGCTAAACAGCGGCAGATAAACCGTGTTGGACTGAACCGTCACCTGCAAAAGTGGCAATAGGGGATT
>CAILRJ010000112.1 GCA_903836575.1 uncultured Burkholderiales bacterium | reverse complement strand
CACCGCGCGGCACGAAAAAGACCGCCTTTTCGGTGACCTGCTGGCTGTCATGGTCGGTCGCGACAAGGGTGAATCTGATCTTATTGGAACCCGCATCGCCCTCGCCTGCGGCGATCCGGACCCGCACCGGCACCGCACGGGAGCCGGTACCTTCGAGGTCGAGTTCGTCCGGCGAGGCCAGCGCAATGCTGTCAATGCCGGCCACCGAAATCTTGAAGTGATGACTGGCTTCATCGGTGTTCATGATCTGCAGCCGGTAGACGTTTTCGATCATGCCGTCCTCGACTTCGCGCCCCATGCTGCCACGGTCGCGGATTACATCCATCTTCAGCGGCGTACGCAGGAACAGCGAGACAAAAAACGCCGTAATGATCAGCGCCAGAATCGCGCTGTAGATCAGCACGCGCGCTCGCAGCACCCGCGCCTGCATCTGCTTGAAGGACCACTTTTTTGTGATCGCATGATCGGTCGAATAGCGGATCAGGCCGGCCGGCAAATCGATCTTCGCCATCACGCCATTGCAGGCATCGATGCAGGCCGCGCAACCGATACATTCGTATTGCAGACCATCGCGGATATCAATGCCGGTCGGGCAGACCTGCACGCACATCGAACAGTCGATGCAGTCACCCTGCGCTTTTGCTGCGGAGGAAGGGGCAGCGGTTTTCTTGCTGCGCGGACCACGCGGTTCGCCACGCTCGTTGTCGTACGTGATGATCAGCGTGTCCTTGTCGAACATCGCACTCTGGAAGCGGGCATACGGACACATGTACTTGCAGACCTGCTCGCGCATCCAGCCGGCATTGCCGTAGGTGGCCAGCGCATAGAACAGGATCCAGAACCATTCCCATGGTCCGAGTCCCAGACTGGCGACGGCACCGATCAGCAAACGGATCGGCGTGAAGTAACCGACAAAGGTCAGCCCGGTCCAGAGTGCGAGCGCGCCCCAGGTCAGGTGCTTGGCCGTCTTGCGCCAGAGCTTGTCAATGCCCCACGGTTGCTTGTCGAGACGCATGCGGGCGCTGCGTGGCCCTTCGATCTTGCGCTCGATCCACATGAAAATTTCGGTGTAGACCGTTTGCGGACAAGCGAAACCGCACCAGACCCGCCCCGCCACCGCCGTCACGAGGAACAAGCCGTAGGCACAGATGATCAGCAGGACGGCAAGGTAAATAAAATCCTGCGGCCACAGCACGATGCCGAAGATATAGAACTTGCGTGCGCCCAGATCGAACAACATCGCCTGCCGGTCATTCCATTGCAGCCACGGCAAACCGTAAAACACCCCTTGCGTGAGCCACACACAAAGCCAGCGCAGGCGCGCATAGCGACCTTTGATTTCACGCGGATAAATTTCTTCGCGTGCTGCATACATCTTGATGACCGAGACTTCGGGGGTGCTCATAGGCGACTGCTTTGTCCTGTAAACAAGTTACGTTGGCTGGTCGGGCTGCTATTTCTGCGCCGCTGGATCATTCGACAAACTCCACACATAGGCCGCCAGCACATGCACCTTGGCTTCGCCGAGGAAATCCTGGAACGCCGGCATCACGTTGTTGCGGCCCTTGCGGATGGTTTCCATGATGGTGTCGGCGCTGCCGCCATACAGCCAGATCTTGTCGGTCAGGTTCGGCGAGCCGAGTGCCTGATTGCCTTTTGCATCGGCACCATGACAGGCCGCACAGACCGCGAACTTCGATTGTCCGAGCACGCGCTTGATCGGATCCGAGGTCGCGCCCGACAGACTGAGTACGTACTGCGCCACGTTCCCGACATCCTGATCCGAGCCGAGCGCCGCACCCATGGGCGGCATGATGCCGTTACGGCCATGCAGCAGCGTGGTCTTGATGGTTTCGGGATCGCCACCGTACAGCCAGTCCTTGTCGGTCAGGTTTGGAAAGCCCTTGCTGCCGTGCGCATCCGAACCATGGCATTGCGCGCAATACGTCAGGAACAAGCGCTCGCCGATGGCATGTGCTTGCGGATCGGCCGCGACCACCTTCAGGTCCTGCTTCAGGTAACCGTCAAACAGCGGACCATATTCGGCATCGGCTTTTTTCAGCTCTTCGGTGTATTGACCGGAAGAGGTCCAGCCCAGCTTGCCGGGGTAGGAACCCAAGCCCGGATACAGGTACAGGTAGACGAGGCCGAAGACGATCGTGATATAAAACAGCCACATCCACCAGCGTGGCATCGGTGTGTTCAGCTCGGTCAGGTTCTCATCCCAGATATGCCCGGTGGTGTCGACCTGGCCATCGGCACCTGGCTTGATGACCACCTGTTGACGCGACTGCGTCCACAGCAACAAGCCGCAACCGAACACGCCCAGCAAGGTCAGCACGGTGATGAAACTATTCCAGAAACCGCTGGTAAAGTCAGCCATGCTTGTTCTCCGTCGGGTTGCGTGGGCCGCCGTCGGCGTCATCTGCAAACGGCAGGTGCGCGGCCTCGTCAAAATCGGCACTCCGATTGAGCACAAAGGCCCACCAGAGAATGCCGACGAAGGTGGTCAGGCTGACCACGGTCATGACACTGCTGAGGTCGTTAAAAATGAGAGCGATGGCCATTTCAGTTCCTTGTCTTGATCAACGTGCCCAACCCTTGCAGGTAGGCGATCAGTGCGTCCTGCTCGGTCTTGCCTGCCAGCGTGCCGGGACCGTCCTTGACTTCCTGTTCGCTGTACGGCGTGCCGAGACGCTGCAACGCACGCATTTTTGCGGTCACGTCACCCGGCACCAGCGGGGTCTTGGCCAGCCACGGATAACCGGGCATGTTCGATTCCGGCACCAGATCGCGCGGGTTGTTGAGGTGGATGGCATGCCAGTCATCGCTGTAGCGGGCGCCGACGCGGGCCAGATCCGGGCCGGTACGTTTTGATCCCCACTGGAACGGACGGTCATAGACGAACTCGCCGGCCACCGAATAATGGCCATAGCGTTCGGTCTCGGCACGCAGCGGCCGGATCATTTGCGAATGACAGTTGTAGCAGCCTTCGCGCACATAAATGTCGCGCCCCGACAGCCGCAATGCCGAGTACGGTTTCAGGCCGGTGATCGGCTCGGTGGTCGAACTCTGGAAAAACAGTGGCACGATTTCAACCAGGCCACCGACACTGATGACGACCAGTACCAGCGCGATCAGCAACCACGGATTCTTTTCAATCCACGCATGGGAAAATTTCATTGATGACTCCTGATCAGGCTTGGCTAGGTAAAAGGGAAGGAATGCGTGCCTCGACCGCCGTGCCGTCGCGCATCGTCATGAAGGTGTTGAATGCCATCATCACCATCCCCGAGAAGTACAAGAAGCCACCGCTGACGCGAATCACGTAGTACGGATAAGTGGCCTTGACGCTTTCAACGAAGCTGTAGGTCAGCGTGCCGTCGCTATTGACTGCGCGCCACATCAGGCCCTGCATCACACCGGCAATCCACATCGACGAGATGTACAGAACGACGCCGATGGTGGCGACCCAGAAGTGGGTATCAACCAGGCGCGGACTCCACATCGCGTTTTTGCCGGACAGGCGCGGGATCAGGTAATAGATCGACCCCATCGTGATGAAACCGACCCAGCCCAGCGCGCCGGAATGGACATGGGCAATCGTCCAGTCGGTGTAGTGCGACAGCGAATTGATGGTCTTGATCGACATCATCGGACCTTCGAAGGT
>CAILRJ010000111.1 GCA_903836575.1 uncultured Burkholderiales bacterium | reverse complement strand
TGATGGCGACTTCAGCAACCACGCCACCTTGCATGCGCAACAGCACTGCCGCTGCGGCCGTAGCGTAATCGCCGGTCTTGCGCTTGAGCTTGGCGTAGCAGGAGCCGCTACCTGGAGCCGGTGTCGGGATACGGATCTCGGTCATGATTTCGCCGGGTTCGAGCAAGGTGTAATACAGCCCGAGGAAGTAGCCATCGGCGCTGACGACGCGCTCGCCGGCGGCGCTGGTGAGGACGAACGAAGCACCCAGCGCGATCATCAGCGCAGGGTGATCGTTGGCCGGATCGGCATGCGAAATGTCGCCACCGAGCGTGCCCATGTAGCGCACTTGCGGGTCCGAGATCAGGCCCGCACCTTCGACCAGCAGCGGGCATTTTTGCTGCAGCAGCGGTGACCAGATCAGTTCGTTTTCGGTGGTCATCGCACCGATGCGGATTTCATTGCCGACCTCGCGGATGCCCTTGAGTGCGGCGATCTTGCGCAGGTCAATCAGGTGGGCCGGTTCGGCAAAACGCAGTTTCATCATCGGCAGCATGCTGTGGCCGCCGGCCAGCAATTTAGCTTCATCGCCGTACTGATCGAGCAACGCGATTGCAGCAGGCAAGGTGGTTGGGGCGTGGTATTCGAATGGGCGCGGGATCACGCTGGTCTCCTCGTTGTTATGGGTATGCCAGCACAGTGCCGTTGGCTGGTTGAACGATAATTGCACGCGCGACAGCCGCAACGGGCAAGCAATTCCCGAACGGCAGAAAGTACTTCCCGAGTTGCCGGAAAACTTGCACGAACTGCGGAAAACAGCGATTATAAAAATATAAAAAATTAACAACCAGTCAGCACGAACTGGTAACCGGAGACAAATATGATCCAGGTGATGCCCCCTGTAACCCATCCATCGGCAGCACGCCGATGAAGCATTCCGAACCCGTCCTACAGGAAACCTTCCTGCACAAACTCGAACAATTTAATCCCGGCATGGTCTGGCTCGATACCGGCAACCATGTCACGGCGATGAACGATGTCGCGGCGCAGTTGCTGGGCCCGGCAGCCCAATATTCGATGGGCGTCGACCCCGAAAAATTGCTCGGCATCGACGTGCTGCAAATGCACCCGGAGAAAAGCCGCGACAAGTTGCGCCTGCTGCTGCAGACCAGCCAGGACAGCAGTTGTCCGATGAAGTCACCGGCACCGGTGGCGATGATGATCAATATTCCGGATCGGGTGCTGGTCGTGAAAGTCTCGAAGATGGTGGGGAGTGCCGGCGTGACCGGTACCTGCATGATTTTTTATGACCTGACCGATATCACGACAGCGCCAGCCAGAGTGGCGAGCACCGCGCAATCCGACCCACCGCCGCGCCGCTTGCTAAAAATTCCGGTGTATCGCAAGAACCGGGTCATGCTGATCGACATGAAGGACGTGGTGCGCTTTCAGGCTGATGGCCACTACACCTCCATCGTGACTGCCGACGACCAGTACATGTCGAACCTGTCGCTGACCGATCTGGAAGCGCGACTCGATCCGGCGATTTATTTTCGTACTCATCGCAGCCATATCGTGAGCCTGCCGCATGCGCTCGAACTGGTGATGAAAGACGAGTCGGTCAGCCTGATGATGGCTGATCATCAGCAGACCGTGGTGCCGGTCAGCCGGCCCAACACCGCCCATCTGAAAGAATTGCTGGGGATTGCGCAGGTCAGCCCCAAAACCAACGGCGAAAAACAAAACAGCCCGGCGCGCGCTTGAGGCGCGGACCGGGCTGTCGAGGTACTTCTTAAAGATTACTGCTAGCTGATTACCTCAGCGCAAACGGTCAGGCGACCGGTTTTTTTGCCAGCGCAGCAAGCAACGTCGCTGGCCGCATCGGCAAGTCGCGCAAGCGCACGCCAACCGCAGCATGGATCGCATTGGCAATGGCCGGACCGACCACCGTAGTCGGTGGCTCGCCCATGCCGGTAGACGTCGCCGTACTGGCAACGAACTCGATGTCCATCTCCGGCACGTCGGACATGCGCAGCGGAGTGTAGGTACCGAGGTTGGTATCGCGCACCTGGCCGTCGACAAACTCGGTACCTTCGTGCAGCGCCATGCTGACACCCCACAACGCACCGCCTTCGGCTTGTGCCAGCGCACCATCCGGATGGACAATGGTACCGGCATCAATCACCATGACCAGCTTGACGACCTTGACGACACCGGTCTTGGCATCGACCTGCACACGTGCCACGCAGGCAGTCCAGGTCGGCATGTCGCGTTCCTGGCCAAATGTCGTGGCGATCCCGAGTCCGGTACCCGCTGGCATGGTCTTGCCCCAGCCGGCTTTTTCGGCCGCACGGCGCAATACATGCGCCATCCGGGCCGCACCGCCCACCGAATTCGGCGCCGTGCCGGCGTTCTTGCCACTGGCATCAAGCATCGCCAGACGGAATGCCAGCGGATCCACTTTGGCATTGAGCGCGGCTTCGTCGATAAAACTTTCGACAGCCCAGTTGGTCCAGCCCGGTCCGACCGAGCGCAACCAGCCCGGACGGAAAGTACTGTTGGCAAGGTCGTTCGAAATTGCCCGCACGCGATGCGCGCCGACGTTGTACCAGTGATCGGCACCGGAAATGGCGAACGGATCA
>CAILRJ010000110.1 GCA_903836575.1 uncultured Burkholderiales bacterium | reverse complement strand
GTGATCCGCGTGGATTTGCCACCAAGTTCTATACACAGGAAGGCAACTGGGACTTGGCCGGCATTCACCTGCCGATCTTTTTCATCCGTGACGCGATCAAGTTTCCGGACATGATTCATGCCCTCAAGCCCTCACCTGTCACCAATGTCCAAGACCCGAATCGCTTCTTTGATTTCTTCAGCCATGTGCCGGAAAGTACCAGCCAGCTGACCCGTCTGTACTCGGACATGGGCATCCCGGCGTCCTACCGGAAAATGGATGGGTATGGCGTGCATGCCTTCAAGATGATCAACCAGGCTGGCGCTGTGACCTATGTGAAGTTCCACTGGAAAAGCCGGCAAGGCGAACAGAACCTGACCCGTGCCGAAGCCGCGCGCGTGCAGGGCGAAGACTTCAACAATCTGACCAACGACCTGTACGGATCCATTCGCAACGGTGATTTGCCAAAGTGGGATTTGTATGTTCAGGCGATGCTGCCGGCCGATCTTGATAATTACGCTTACAACCCGCTCGATGCGACCAAGATCTGGCCCGACCTGCCCGAAACATTACTGGGCACAATGACGCTCAATAAGGTACCGGACAACTTCTTTGAAACCACGGAGTCAGCCGCCTTTGCCCCATCGAACCTGGTGCCCGGCATCGAACCCTCGGAAGACAAGATGTTGCAAGGACGTTTGTTCTCGTATGCGGATTCCCAGCTGCATCGCCTCGGTGCCAACAATAAAACCTTGCCGATCAATGCGCCATTGGTCAAGGTCAGCAATGGCAACTCGGATGGTCAGGGCAGTCGTGGTGGACGTTCCGGTGAAGTCAATTACCAGCCATCCCGCCTGGCAGGGTCGGCTAATGAAAATCCGGACTACAAATATGTTCAGACGCCGCTGACGGGCACAACCATCCAGGCGGCCATCAAGAAGACGGACAACTTTACGCAGGCTGGTGTGTTTTACCGTGCATTGAACAAGCAGCAGCAAGACAACCTGATTGGCAACCTGGCAGCCGACCTCGGCAAAGTGAACAACAGCGAGATCAAGCAGATCATGCTGATGCACTTTTACAAGGCCGATCCGATCTACGGATCACGTTTGACGGCGGCAGTCAGTGGCAATCTGGTAGATGTCCAGCAGCGGGCGACGAAGATGGCCGACTGATTGGCAGGTAGGGCAATGTCCTTCGGATATTGCCCCTGCAAACAGGTCAGTGAGTAAAATGACCGATATTTTCCAGCACAAGCGTAGACATACAAAACCCCGTCAGTGATAACGACGGGGTTTTTCTGTTTCCTGCTCTCGAGCAAGTGTAAATACTGTCATGCGTGAAATGATCGTCACGACCGGCACGAACACGCAGACACAAAAAAACCCCGTCGATGATAACGACGGGGTTTTTCGTTTCCTGCTATCGGCTGAACCGGAGAGCACGCCAGATCATGACCTGCGCTCCGCTCCCGTCAATCTCTTGCAATTACTTCGGCATCAGCACGGTGTCAATGACGTGGATTACGCCATTGTCGGCGACGATGTCAGCCGTGGTGACTTTGGCGTTGTTGACTGTAACGCCACCGGTTGTTGCCAGGACCAGGTTTGAACCTTGGACTGTCTTGACATTACCGGCCTTGATATCTTTTGCCATCACGGTGCCTGGCACCACGTGATAGGTCAGCACGGCGGTCAGCTTGGCTTTGTCTTTCAGCAGAGCGTCGAGGTCGGCTTTCGGTACTTTTGCAAAAGCTGCATCAGTCGGTGCGAAGACTGTGAATGGGCCCTTGCCCTTGAGCGTGTCGACCAGACCAGCGGCCTTGATCGCGGTGACCAGCGTGGTGAAGTTACCTGCGCCAACGGCGGTATCAACGATGTCCTTGGCTTGGGCGGAGAAAGCGGCTGTAGCGATGGCTGCGGCGAGAAGTATTTTTTTCATGGTGTGTTTCCTTTGATTTAGTGAAGTGGAAAGAACAGATGATCTCGGTTTTCGGTTGTTCCGAAAATCTGTACATACCTTCTCACACATCTGGAAATCATGTTGAGAGTGACCACAAAGCGCTAAAACTTCTCAAATGAAATAGGCATTATCAATGAAGAAAATACTGCAAGTTACCAACATGTGCCGGTCCGTTCAAGTCGCCACCACGACCGTCACCTGCGCCGCTTTCAGCACCGCTGCCAGCTCGTCCGGTGGTGCCGCATCGGTAAAGAGCACATCAATCTGTGACAGATGTGCCAGGCGCACCAGCGCCTGCCGGCCGAACTTGTCGCTGTCGGCCACCAGCCAGACTTCGCGGCCCTGTTCGATGATCGCTTGCGCGACTTTGACCTCGCGCGAATCGAAGTCGCGCAGCGTGCCGTCCGCTTCGATGCTCGACACACCGATGATGCTGATATCGACCTTGAACTGACGGATGAAATCAATGGTCGCTTCGCCGACAATGCCGCGATCACGCCCGCGCACCAGCCCACCCGTCACGATGACTTCACAATCCGGATTGTCCGACAAAATAGTCGCGACATTGAGATTGTTGGTCACCACGTGCAGTCCCTTGTGGCGCATCAACGCATGGGCAACCGCTTCGGTAGTCGTACCGATATTGATCAATAACGAACTGCCGGCCGGCACGCGTGCGGCAACAGCGGCAGCAATACGCTGCTTGGCATCACTGTTAAGAATCTGGCGCTGCGTGTAATCAATGTTCTCGACCGACGACGGCAAGCCGACACCACCGTGATAGCGCGCTAGCAAGCGCGCCAGTTCCATCTGTTTGACATCGCGCCGCACGGTTTGCGGTGTCACGTCGAGCTGTTGCGCCAGCTCTTCCACCGAGATCGTGCCGCGTTTGCGGACGACTTCCAGCAATTGTCGTTGACGGGGATTGAGCGTCATCAAAGTTCTCCACATTCTGTAATTTCTACCAAACGAACCAAAACGAAGTTAAATAAACAAAATAAATGTTTGTTACTGTTCGGTTTATGTCGTATCTTGTTGTTTGAATCATAGCTAAATTTGCGTACGGAGGCGAGATCAAGATGGTCCAAAGTCAATCAAACGTCGAAACAAACATTACGGTCGACCTGCTGGTAGTCGGTGGCGGCATTAATGGCGCGGGCATCGCCCGCGACGCCGCCGGCCGCGGATTATCCGTACTGCTGTGCGAGAAAGACGACCTCGCCGCGCACACCTCGTCGGCCTCGACCAAGCTGATCCACGGCGGACTGCGCTACCTCGAAACTTACGAATTCAATCTTGTGCGCAAGGCGCTGATAGAGCGCGAAGTCCTGCTGCGCTCAGCCCCGCACATCATGTGGCCGCTGCGTTTTGTGATGCCGCATGACAAAGGCCAGCGTCCGGCCTGGATGATCCGCATGGGTCTGTTCCTGTACGACAAACTCGCCCGCCGCGAAATGCTGCCCGGATCAAACGGCGTGAATCTACGCATCGACCCGACCGGCAAGCCGCTTAAATCGACCTTCACGCGCGGCTTCATGTATTCCGATGGCTGGGTCGACGATGCACGTCTGGTGGTGCTCAATGCGATCGACGCGGCCAGCAAAGGTGCACAGGTCTACACCCACACCACCTGCGTCTCACTTGAGCGCAACGACAAGCACTGGGACGTGACCTTACGCAATGAAGCCGGCGAAACGGCCGTGGTCAAGGCGCGTGGCGTCGTCAATGCCGCCGGACCTTGGGCCGCGCATTTCCTGAAAGAGACCGCGCATCAGCCATCGAGCAAGACCGTGCGCCTGATTAAGGGCAGCCACATCGTCGTCAAGCGTTTGTTCACCCATCCGCACGCGTATATTTTTCAGCATCCGGATGGCCGCATCGTGTTCGCGATTCCGTACGAAGACGACTTCACGCTCATCGGCACCACCGATCACGAATATCAAGGCGACACCAATCATGTCGCGATCGAGCAGGAAGAGATCGACTATCTGTGCGAACTAACCAGCCGGTATTTTAAAGTACCGATCGTTCCAGCCGACGTGGTATGGTCCTACTCGGGTGTCCGCCCGCTGGTCGACGATGCGTCAGCGTCCGCGTCCAAAGTGACGCGTGATTACCGGCTCGACATGGATACCGGTACCGATGCGGGCGGTGCGCCGATGCTGTCAATCTTTGGCGGCAAGATCACCACCTTCCGCAAGCTTGCCGAAGAGGCCGTTAATCTGATTGCGCCGACTCTTGGTAACGACAAGCCAGGCTGGACGGAAACTGCCTGCCTGCCCGGCGGCGACCTGTACGGCCCCGTCCCGGCCAACCGTGCGGTGCTGGAATACGATCAGTACGTGCAGGGGTTACAGAAAAAATATGCGTGGCTGCCGGCCAAACTGGTGGCGCGTTATGCGCGCGCCTACGGTACCCGCATTGACTTGCTGCTGGCAGAAAAAACCAGCATGGCCGACATGGGCGACGAAATCGCCGCAGGGTTGTATGCCGTTGAAGTGCATTACCTGATGCAACACGAATGGGCCAGCTGCGCCGCCGACATCTTGTGGCGCCGCTCGAAGCTGGGGCTGCATCTGCCGGCCAATACGGCAGAGCAACTCGACAGCTGGATGGCGGCACACCACTAAAACTAGCAACGACCACCGCGCGATCGGCCCATCAGAGTGCCGACGCGACAACATAGCAGGAGACACAGTGCGCCTCGTATTAGAAAACATCAGCAAGAAGCAGGGTGCTCAGGACCATCTGACTCCGCTGTCCCTGGCCCTGGTGCCCGGCACGATCAATGTACTGCTCGGTACCACGCAAGCCGGCAAGACCACGCTGATGCGAATCATGGCCGGACTCGACAGACCCACGCGCGGCCGTGTGCTGGTCGATGACAACGATGTCACCGGCGTGCCGGTCAGGCAGCGCAATCTGGCGATGGTCTACCAGCAATTCATCAACTACCCGTCGTTTTCAGTGTTCGAAAACATCGCTTCGCCGTTGCGCATACAGCGCGTGCCCGAAGCCGAAATCCGCACCCGCGTGCACGACATGGCCGAGCGCCTGCATATCACCGCGCATCTGGAGCGCGTACCGGCCCAGCTATCCGGCGGCCAGCAACAGCGCTGCGCACTGGCCCGTGCACTGATCAAAAATACCGAACTGCTGCTGCTCGACGAGCCGCTGGTGAACCTCGATTACAAGCTGCGCGAAGAACTCCGCAAGGAATTGTCCGAGCTGTTTTCCGACGGCCGCACCACCGTCGTCTATGCCACTACCGAGCCGCTCGAAGCATTGCAACTCGGTGGCCATATCGCGGTACTGCACGAGGGTCGCCTGCTCCAGCAAGGCCGCACGCTTGATGTCTTCAACGCGCCCAATTGCATCCAGAGCGCACGCACCTTCAGCGATCCGCCGATCAATCTGATGCCCGCCACGATCGGTGCCGATGGCATCGCGCAGCTCGACGACGGCCTGACGGTTCCGCTCTCGCAAGCCCAGCGTGGCAAGCTCGGCAATCTTGCGCAAGTGGTGTTCGGCTTGCGCGCCCACAGCGTGCGCCTGACGCCGGAGCAGCCCAATGCCCTGCCCATCGACACCGAAGTCGATCTGTCCGAAATCAGCGGCTCCGAAACCTATGCCCATTTGCATCGCGGCGAACTGTCCCTGGTAGCGCAACTGAGCGGTGTACATACGCTGGCTATCGGCGCGCGCTGCACGGTCTATTTCAGGCCCGACGACCTGTTCATTTTTGATCCCGCCGGCGCCTTGCTGTTCGCGCCGACCCAGCCCACGGCAGGAGCATAACCATGGCCCGTATCGAATTACAGGAACTGGCGCACGCCTATTTGCCCGACCCGCAACAACCGAGTGATTACGCATTGCGGCCGATGACGATGACCTGGGATGACGGTGGTGCGTATGCGTTACTGGGTCCGTCCGGCTGCGGCAAGACCACGCTGCTCAACATCATTTCCGGACTGGTGAAGCCATCGCATGGCAAGGTGCTGTTCGATGGCAAGGACGTCACGCAACTGCCGCCGGAAGCCCGCAACATCGCGCAGGTATTCCAGTTCCCGGTGATCTACGACACGATGACCGTGTATGACAATCTGGCTTTTCCGCTGCGTAATCGTGGCTGGAAAGAAGCCGCCATCCGCGAACGCGTGCTGCACATTGCCGACATGCTGGAACTGACACCGGACCTCAGGCATCGCGCTGCCGGACTGGCCGTCGATGCCAAGCAAAAAATTTCACTCGGACGCGGACTGGTGCGTCCCGATGTGGCCGCCGTGCTGTTCGACGAACCGCTGACCGTCATCGATCCGCATCTGAAATGGCTGTTGCGCCGCAAGCTCAAAGAGATTCATCACGAGCTCAAACTCTCGCTGATCTACGTGACCCATGATCAGGTTGAAGCATTGACTTTCGCCGATCAGGTAGTGGTAATGACGCAAGGCGAAGTGGTGCAAATCGGTTCGGCCCAGGACCTGTTCGAACAACCGGACCATACCTTCGTGGCCTACTTCATCGGCAACCCGGGCATGAACCTGATGCGCTGCGAAGTCAAAGACGGCCATGCATTATTGGCCGGTAACCGGCTGCCATTGCCCGCCACGGTGCAAGCCAGACTGGCACAGACGCCGGGCCAGACGACCGTCGGCATCCGTCCGGAATTTATCGACTGCCTGAGTGCACCACGGGCCGATGCGATTGAAGCCACGGTGCACTCGATGCGTAATCTCGGCACCCATTTCCTGGCCGAATTCCAGCTTGGCGCGCAGATCATCGCCGCCAAACTACCGGTCAGCGCAGGTGACGCCGGTGCCCCGGCATGGCTGGTATTTCCGCCGCAGCGCACGCTGTTTTACGTCAACGACAAACGGGTGGGTCTGACATGAAAACTTATAACAACCGGGCCTGGCTGCTGGTCCTGCCGGTACTGATCTGCGTGGCATTTTCGGCTATCCTGCCGCTGATGACGGTGGTCAATTATTCGGTACAGGATATTCTCAGTCCGACCCGTAGCGTGTTCGTCGGCACCGAGTGGTTCAAGATCATCATGCGGGATGATGAACTGCACGGCGCGCTGCTGCGCCAGATTATTTTTTCGCTGTCGGTGCTGGCCATCGAATTGCCGCTCGGCGTACTGATTGCGCTGACCATGCCGGCCACCGGCTGGCGCGCTTCGCTCGCGCTGGTGCTGATCGCCCTGCCTCTGCTGATCCCATGGAATGTGGTCGGCACCATCTGGCAAATTTTTGCCCGTAGCGATATCGGCCTGCTCGGCGTGGTGGTGAATCAGCTCGGCATCAATTACAACTACACCGGCAATTCGATGGATGCGTGGGTGACGGTACTGGTGATGGATGTCTGGCACTGGACGCCGCTGGTGGTGCTGCTCGGCTATGCCGGTTTGCGCTCGATCCCGGATGCCTACTATCAGGCCGCCCGCATCGACGGCGCGTCACGCTGGGCGGTATTCCGCTACATCCAGCTGCCGAAGATGCGCAACGTGCTGATGATCGGCGTGCTGCTGCGCTTCATGGACAGCTTCATGATCTATACCGAACCGTTCGTGCTAACCGGCGGCGGACCGGGCAATGCGACCACCTTCCTGTCGCAATACCTGACCCAGAAAGCGGTCGGCCAGTTCGACCTCGGACCTGCGGCGGCCTTCTCGCTGATCTACTTTTTCATCATCCTGCTGTTTTGCTTCGTGCTCTACAACTGGATGCAGCGTGCCGGTACCGGCGACAACAACGGAGACAAAGCATGATGAACAAACGTGTGAGTGGCGCCTTGCTGGCGTTCTACCTGCTGCTGTCGCTGCTGCCGATTTACTGGATGCTCAACATGTCATTGAAGACCAACGACGAGATCGTGGGCGTGATGACATTGTGGCCGACTGACCTGACGCTGGGGAATTTCAAGACGATCTTTACCGATGCATCCTGGTACAGCGGTTACATCAATTCGATCAGCTATGTGCTGATGAACATGGTGATGTCGGTGGCCGTGGCGTTGCCGGCGGCGTATGCGTTTTCGCGCTATTCATTTTTGGGTGACAAACATCTGTTCTTCTGGTTGCTGACCAACCGGATGACGCCACCGGCGGTGTTTTTACTACCGTTTTTTCAGCTCTATTCGACGGTCGGCCTGATGGATACGTATCTGGCGGTGGCACTGGCACACATGCTGTTCAATGTGCCGCTGGCGGTCTGGATTCTGGAAGGCTTCATGTCCGGCGTGCCGAAAGAAATCGACGAAACCGCGTATATCGACGGTTATAGCTTTCCGCGCTTTTTCTTGCGGATTTTCCTGCCGCTGATCAAGTCCGGCGTCGGCGTGACGATGTTCTTCTGCTTCATGTTCAGCTGGGTTGAGCTGCTGCTGGCACGCACGCTGACCTCGATCGATGCAAAACCGATCGCGGCCATCATGACGCGCACGGTCTCGGCCTCCGGCATGGACTGGGGCACGCTGGCCGCCGCCGGCATGCTCACCATCGTGCCGGGCGCGCTGGTGATCTGGTTCGTGCGCCACTATATCGCCAAGGGTTTTGCGATGGGAAGGGTTTGATATGGAACACTTATTTGGCTGGATGGAGTGGACCACGCCGGTAGCGATTTTCTTTGTCTCGGTGGCACTGATGCTGGCCGGGATGACGATCTGGGAACTCAAATCGCCGACCATAGAACGCAAGGGTTTCATCCCGATGATCACGACCCGGGGTGACCGCCTGTTTATCAGCTTGTTGACGGCGGCCTACATCAACCTGGGCTGGACTGCGCTGACCACCGGCGCGCAATGGCCCGGTACTGTCATCAGTTTTATCGTGTTGTTGATCGTGATGCGCTGGGGCTGACCTGCGAGTCGGCCGCTGCATTAACGCTTGCCGTCGCCTTCGCCCGCGGCAGGTGAAACAAGTCAGGCGAGGATTCAATTGGAGACAGAAATGAAAATAAAATTAACTGCCGTCGCCATCGCGGCGATGCTCATCAGTGGCTCGTCCTGGGCCGACATGAAGGCAGCAGAGTCGTGGGTGGATAAGGAATTCCAGCCATCGACACTGACCAAAAAACAGCAGCTCGAAGAAATGAAATGGTTCATCGATGCCGCCGCCAAGCTCAAGGCCAAGGGCATCAATGAAATCAACGTGGTCTCGGAAACCATCGACACCCACGTCTATGAATCCAAAGTGCTGGCCAAGGCCTTCGAGGAAATTACCGGCATCAAGGTCAACCATGACGTCATCCAGGAAGGCGATGTGGTTGAAAAAATGCAGACCTCGCTGCAATCGGGCAAATCGATATATGACGGCTGGGTCAACGACTCGGACCTGATCGGCACCCATTACCGCTATGGCCAGACCATCGCGCTGACCGATTACATGGCCGGTGCCGGCAAGCCTTACACCAATCCGGACCTGGACCTGAAGGACTTCATCGGCACCAGTTTCACCACCGCGCCGGACGGCAAGATGTACCAGCTGCCGGACCAGCAATTTGCCAACCTGTACTGGTTCCGTGCCGACTGGTTTGCGCGCAAGGATTTGCAAGACAAGTTCAAGGCCAAATACGGCTATGAGCTCGGCGTGCCGCAAAACTGGTCGGCCTACGAAGACATCGCCGCCTTCTTTACCAACGATGTGAAAGAACTCGACGGCCACAAGGTATTCGGCCACATGGACTATGGCAAAAAAGATCCGTCGCTGGGCTGGCGCTTCACTGATGCCTGGCTGTCGATGGCAGGCGCGGCCGACAAGGGCATCCCGAACGGTTTGCCGATCGATGAATGGGGCATCCGTGTCGCCGACGACAAGTGCACGCCGGTCGGTGCCTCGATGTCGCGTGGTGGCGCGACCAATTCGCCAGCCGCCGTCTTTGCGCTGACCAAGTACATCGAATGGATGAAAAAATACGCACCGCCGATCGCCAGCGGCATGACCTTTTCGGAATCCGGTCCGGTAGCGGGTCAAGGCGAAATCGCTCAGCAGATTTTCTGGTACACCGGCTTCACCGCGCCGATGACCAAGTCCGAAGCAGTCAGCAATGCGGATGGTTCGCCGAAGTGGCGCATGGCACCTGGGCCGCATGGTCCGTACTGGAAAGACGGCATGCAGAACGGTTACCAGGATGTCGGTTCATGGACCTTCCTGAAGACCACGCCGCCGGACCGGATGAGTGCAGCCTGGTTGTACGCGCAGTTCGTCAATGCCAAGACCGTCTCGCTGAAAAAATCGATTGTCGGCGTGACCTTCGTGCGTGATTCGGACATCCGTAATGAGTACTTTACGAAGAATGCTGCTAAGTACGGTGGCTTGATCGAGTTTTATCGCAGCCCTGCCCGCGTGGCGTGGACCCCGACCGGCACCAATGTGCCGGATTATCCGAAGATGGCGCAACTGTGGTGGAAAAATGTCGCCGTCGCTCTCAGCGGCGAGAAAACGCCGCAAGCCGCAATGGATAATCTGGCCGAGGAAATGGACCGGATCATGGCCCGTCTCGAGCGTGCCGGCATGGCCCACTGCGCACCAAAACTCAACCCGAAAGTCGATCCGGCCAAGTACCTGTCGGACACCCACGCGCCGTGGAAAAAACTGGCTAACGAAAAGCCAAAGGGCGAAACCATCGCCTACGACAAGTTGCTGCAAGCGTGGAAAGAAGGACGCGTCAAGTAACTGTGCAAGGAGGTCGCCCGGGGCACACTGGACGACCTCGCCGTCATCCCCACCCGGGGTCGACCACTGAACACCGATTACAGACAGGCTCGCATGAAACCCGAATTCATCCTCGCCATCGATCAAGGCACCACCAGTTCCCGCGCCATCCTGTTCGACCATGCCGGCAAATTATGCGGCATGGCGCAACAGGAATTCCGCCAGATTTTTCCGCAACCCGGTTGGGTCGAACACGATGCCAACACGCTCTGGGAAACGCAGCTGGCCGTGATGCAGCAAGTCATGGCCGAGAACCATGTCAGTGCCGATCGCATCAGCGCCATCGGCATCACCAACCAGCGTGAAACCACCGTGGTCTGGGACCGCAAGACGGGTGAGCCGATCGCCAATGCCATCGTCTGGCAAGACCGCCGCAATGCCGCGCTGTGTGAAAAACTGCAGGCCGAGGGCAAGGCCGGGATTTTCCAGCACAAGACCGGACTGGTTCTGGATGCCTATTTTTCAGGCACCAAGCTGACCTGGTTACTCGACAACGTGCCTGACGCCCGGGCACGCGCCGAACGGGGCGAACTGGCCTTCGGCACTGTCGACAGCTGGCTGATCTACAAGCTCAGTGGCGAACACGTGACCGATACCAGTAATGCGTCGCGCACACTGCTGTTCAACATCCGTACCCAGCAATGGGATGACCAGTTACTGGCGTTGCTGGATATTCCGCGCAGTCTGCTGCCGAACGTGATGCCCAGCAGCGGTGTCGTCGCCACCACCCGTGCCGACCTGCTCGGCGCTGCCATTCCGATTGCCGGTATCGCCGGCGACCAGCAAGCCGCCACGTTCGGTCAGGCCTGCCATCAGCCGGGCATGGCTAAAAATACCTACGGCACCGGTTGCTTCATGCTGATGAACATCGGCCAGGAAGTCATTTCATCGCATAACAATTTGCTGACCACGATTGGCTGGACCTGCGGCGACAGTTTGCCGGGCAGGACCGACTACATGCTCGAAGGCAGTGTCTTCATGGCCGGTGCGACAGTGCAGTGGCTGCGCGATGGGCTGGGCATCATCAAGCATTCTTGCGAGGTCGAAGCCTTGGCGGCCAGCGTGCCCGATACCGGCGGCGTGATGTTCGTGCCGGCCTTTTCGGGCCTGGGCGCGCCGTACTGGGATGCGCATGCCCGCGGCACTATCGTCGGCATGACGCGCGGCACTACCAGCGGCCATATCGCCCGCGCCGCGCTCGACAGCATCGCTTACCAGAGCGTCGATGTTCTGGAGGCGATGCAAAAGGATGCGCTGATCGCGCTGACTGAGTTACGCGTCGATGGCGGCGCTTCGTGCAATGACTTGCTGATGCAATTCCAGGCCGACATTCTTGGTGTTCCGGTAGTGCGTCCTGTGGTCACCGAAACCACCGCACTGGGTGCGGCTTACCTTGCAGGGCTGGCAGTCGGCTTCTGGGATTCACAGGAAGAAATCGCTGCGCACTGGCAGATGGAGCGCCGCTTCGAACCGGCCATGGGCAGCGATGAGCGCAGCGAACGCTTGCGGCTATGGCGGCGGGCGGTGGAACGCTCGCGTGGCTGGAACGAATAACCCAAAGCGTCAATTGCGAGCGGTGTATCGGCTTCTTGATGGTCAGTGCGCTGAGAATGTCTGACTGGACCGCTCCCTGCACAGCGCGACCAATTGGCAGGAACAGGAAGGCTACTACTGGAGGGGCCGGGCACCAGGCTGATGCTGAAAACACGGCCGACGGCCATGCGCCGGGCCCGGTTCCCGACACGTGATCCGGATCGAAAATCACGGACTCAAGCTAGGCATGGCGTGCGGGAGCCGGTGCTAACGTAAAACTGACCCATTTGCCGGCAAAGCCCGGAAAACGTTCGTTTAACGTGCCCTTGCTTTTAAGTAAATCAAAAACCACCGCACACACCCGACTAACTCCCCGCGCTTGAACAAGAACCGAGAGAACATGCGCATTTCTTTCGAATTGCGCGGCGCCGGATCAAGTGGCATGTCAGCCCAAGGCGACAACGCGTGATAACGCCTGAATAAATCGCGTGACGCGTGGCCGGTCCAATCTGCCCAAGGCTTTACGGCTCCGGCAAAATGAATAAATACCGCATCATGAACAGGTCGCATTTGAAGCAAATTACGATCCAGATCATGGATCAAATCGTAAATATAATTCCATTTTTTATCTACAAACCGGGCGTGTCCGTCGAGCACGATATTCAAGGCATCCTGATCGTTGAAGCGTAATTTCTTCCCGAGTTTCAGTAGCACTTCCATCGCTTTTTCAGTAATGTCAGCCGCAATCCAATTTTTAATGTTGATGAAAATAACTCCGCCATTAAAATAAGATGAATTCTCCAGCGCCAAGGCTTTACAGCGACGCACTCTGGTTCGCTCGGCATCGGGTACCACGATCGCGATATCACCAGAAATATCCATTTCAACTAACTCATCAATTGACCCGACGCACAGAATGTCTGCATCAAGATACAGCACACGATCTGTGATGTCTTTCAATATAGAGGGAATAATCAAACGAGAAAAAATGGATAGCGAGTAATATGAGAACTCAATGAAATGGGTAAATTTTTCAAATAGCGCAGGATCAATAATGTGGAGTTGAACTGCTATATTGGGCCGTGAATTGATTTCTTCCAGCCGTACCCGATGCGCATCCAGGACAGAAAATACAAAGACATGAAACGTAAGATGCTGATTCGGATTATTCTCAATAATAGAAAGCATGGTGGCACCCATGCTGCGAAAATAATGGTCATCAACGCAAAATGCGATATGGAACGACCGCTTCTCAATACTATTTAAAGGTTGTGGCTGATTCACCATATCAAAATTCATTCAATTTCTTTCATGACTTGCGCTACCGTGATTGCGCTGACCCACTCACGCTTTCCGGAAGCGAAAATTACTCGACTGTTATCAGTATCTATCGGAACCCATTCCGGATTTTTTTGTCGCATCAGTGCAATTACGGGAACGTGTACTGCATTGGCAAGATGCATTACCGCAGTCTCCACCGAGATAATCAGGTCGCACTTCTTCAGCATTGCAGGCAACTGGAAAAAATTTTCTTCTGCGCAAAACAATTCCGTTCGCTCCAGTCGTGCTGCCTCTAACATGGCACGTGCTTCTGCCAAATCAGAGGGTGCGGCATTGACAATAAATCGTCCGTCACGAAAATCATCGTGCTGCTGCATGGTCTGAATGAGCGAAATCACACGCTCCAGCGGCCAGCAACGTTTTTTCGTTTTGGCGAATGGATTAATGAAAATTAATTGTCCAATGGGTGCTGTCACGCTCCACTTCTCCAGCCTGATCGCTGCGGCAACATCCCACTTCTCTGGCACTGTCACGAAAGGAAAGCGCTCCGCAGGAGCCAACTTTATTCCTGCAAGTTGATCGAACCAGTTTGCGTAAACCGCACTAATATGCCGGGGATTATCCCGATCAACGGCCTCGACGCGAATGCTCGCATCAAGCTTGTGATAAGAACTTCGATGCAGCCAGCGCATGAACCAGGTTTGCTCCTGCATGCCAACCACAAAGCCAGGACCTGCAATCGTTCTCGCCAGTACCGCATAGCGGTGTGGCCTCAGTGTTGCCAGTGACACGACTATCGGATAACTCTCTTGTTGGGCCTCGAGAATAGACTCTTGATAAAGTACGGGACTAAAAGTTTTCTTGTAGATTTTATGAAAACAAGGACAATTTTCTACCCAATCATATAAAGAATATTTGCTCAAATTTTCCCAGCGCGAAGCATCGTCGGTCCGCCTTACTTCATCGACCCACAGATCGACTTGCAATTGCGGGTATTTCAGAGCGAAGGCTTGGAAAAAATTTTGGAGATAAGTGAAATCCCCCAGCGCAAGATGCGCAATAAATAATATTTTTGAGGACTTGTTGAGCAAGTCAGGAGTAATGAGTGATGGCATTTGTATGAGTGGAAATTGCATCAACGAGTAGTGACGCTCGTCTCGTACGGGCACAATTCATGAACATGTCAGCTGAAAATTCAACTACAAAAGTCATTTTTTCTTTAACCTAATATCGGGCAATGCATTCTGCTCAGAGCGTAATAGTGACCAGAGTATTATTAACATGAGTAAAAACTCGGTTACCCCAATATTGTGCGTTAAAAACGACTGAGTTAATCCAAAACAAAGATAACTAATAATTAAACTCGCTCCAGCAATAGCGTAAGGACGCGCTGCCGGATTCACATCCCGAATATGCCGGGAAAAAACAACCAATGGAGTGATATAAAGCACCAACAAAGCGATCAAGCCGAGCAGCCCCCGCTTGACAAGAGCGTCCAGATATTCATTGTGCGGATGTGTATGCTCCCCAGGGACAAGTCGGACTCTGCCAGCTTCAACTAACTGTTCAGTGCCCTTTATATAACCCTCTTTGCCCCAACCCAGCAGTGGACGCATCGGAAAAAGTATCAGGCTGGTACGCCACATTTCCAGACGGGCCCCTACCGATGTCGTGCTATCGCCGGACGTAACGTAGCTTTTTGTTTCCGCGACAGCCAACCGGATCCTTTCACCACCGCGGAACATCGGCAGCGAAATCACTAAAGTGAGCGCCAACATGACAACTACCGCCCCTCCGGCAAGAAGCCACTTATGAATGGCCACTCGACAATATGCGAAGCCAATAAACACCAATGCAACCGGCAGCGCTAACCAGCTACCGCGACTTTCGGAAAACAGGGAGCCCAGCAATCCGGATACGACTCCGCAAACAAGAAAAAAAGACCAGAAGCATCGTCGTTTTTCCAAAACCGCCCATCCGATTCCGGCTGCGCAAAGAATTCCGAACAACATGCTGATATTGCCAAATTGAATGGGATTGGTGAATCCACCTGCACGCGCTTGCGCTGCGGAAAAAAACTGCCAACCTGAAAAAAATACTGATGAAATCGCGCCTGCTGCGATGCCACCCCAAAAAAATCGCGGTGATGGAGGAAATCTGCGCAGCAGAAAAAACACGGGAATTACCAGGACAAATCGCGACGGTTCGTCGTATTCTGAAAGCTGTGCTCCATGGATTAAATTTAAAGAAACATTAATCAGAAAATAAAAAGATAATACAAGAATTAGAATTAATTCTTCATTCAGAATTTTTCCGCCTATCTTATTCTTATTAGTCAGCAGATTAAAACATGCTAAAAGCAACATGACTAAACCGACGGAGTAACCGCTAGGAACAACCAAAGCAACTGCAGAAAAAAGAAAAACTGCAATAGAAACGTAAAGACCCATCAATATTCTTTCTGTTATTTTCCTGAAAAATTTTTAACTTCGGGAGCGTATTTTATCAATATTTTGAAGTCAATTTTTTTATATAATGGTATCCACATAATAACACCATAAAAATATTTCCAAGAAGAATTAATAAGCTCGATGCTGTTTAGTATGCAGCTTGACCGCCATCCCGATACCGCTTCAAACCGGCCCCACGTCACACCACTGCGTAATCCGGCTCTTCGGCAAGTGCGTCAGTTTGTCCCTGCACAGACAAGCGAGGGCCAAAAATTGGTAACGATGCGTAAGCGGTGTGCAGCAGTTTAATGTGCTGGAACAAGCCGTTCAGCGCTTGCGCAGCATCCGCAGATGTCAACCTGCCGCCGCATCGCTGGACAGGAGCCGAGCCATACAGATGCGCTTGCGATCTATGAAGCGGGGCAATTCCGTGGTGGTACCCGTTTAGAAGCAATGACGCAGGGAGCGCTCGCATTCAGCGGCTAAGGGCGCATCGTGATGACGGCGAATGAAGATGAGGTTACACAGCAATTCTGGAAATATGGCAGCCCCCACCCCAAAAAAATTTTGAATCGTCGGATAATTGCCCGATAAGCGACAAATACGCCAGATAGGAAAGTAGTCCGGTCACCTGCTGACCTGATCATGGGGAACCAGACTGCGCGAGCCGTTTTCGACCTCGATGCGCTACAATCGGAAACCCA
This sequence comes from uncultured Burkholderiales bacterium, assembly GCA_903836575.1. Taxonomy (GTDB): domain Bacteria; phylum Pseudomonadota; class Gammaproteobacteria; order Burkholderiales; family Burkholderiaceae_D; genus Actimicrobium. The sequence goes on along the minus strand of CAILRJ010000110.1, from coordinate 1,208 downwards.
TTTTTCAGGCTTCCTCGATGCGTCAATACCTCGACTTCATGCGCCATGTTCAGCAACATGGCACCGAAAAAACCGACCGTACCGGCACCGGCACCCGCTCGGTATTTGGTTACCAGATGCGCTTTGCGCTGCAGGATGGCTTCCCGCTGCTGACCACCAAGAAGCTGCATCTGAAATCCATCCTGCATGAACTGATCTGGTTTCTCAATGGCGCGACCAACATCGCCTACCTGAAAGAGAACGGCGTTTCGATCTGGGATGACTGGGCCGATGCCGAGGGCAACCTCGGACCAATCTACGGTTACCAATGGCGCTCGTGGCCAACTCCGGACGGCAGCCACATTGACCAGATCACACAGGTCATGGAGCAGATCAAGACCAATCCTGATTCGCGCCGGATGATTGTCTCGGCCTGGAATGTGGCGGATATACCGAACATGAAATTGCCGCCCTGCCATGCGCTGTTCCAGTTCTATGTGGCCGATGGCAAGCTGTCGTGCCAGTTGTACCAGCGCAGCGCCGATATTTTTCTGGGTGTGCCCTTCAACATTGCGTCGTATGCACTACTGACACACATGATGGCGCAACAGGCCGGGCTGGATGTCGGCGATTTTGTCTGGACTGGCGGTGATTGCCACCTGTATTCAAACCATATGGAACAAGTCGATGTGCAATTGACGCGCACGCCGCAGGCACTGCCCAAACTGGTCATCAAGCGCCAGCCGGAATCGATCTTCGATTACCGCTTCGAGGATTTCGAGATTACCGGGTACACGCCGGATGCGCATATCAAGGCGCCGGTGGCAGTGTGAGGTGACATAAAAAAGCGCCTGCTGCGGATTGCGGCAGGCGCCTTTCCTATTAATCAGAAAAAAATATCAGAGACGTTGCACCACACCGTTGATGTCAACGAAATAGCCTTCCGACGTGATAAACAGCCGACCGACCTGATAGCCGTTGCGCATCAGGCTCAATTGTCCCGAGTCACTCAAGGCTACGCCAGTGGCAGACTTGAGTGAAATTACCCCGTTCGTTACGTAGGGTACGCCGTCAAAAACAAAGCTGATCTGACGATGTTCAATGCTGCCGTCAAGGATTTTTCCTGCCGCATTTGATGTGCCCGTGAACACGACATCGCCGCCAGTGAATTGTGTCCGCTGGCCGGTCAAGTTATCACGCAATGTCGAACCGGGCAGCGGCGTCATCGT
>CAILRJ010000109.1 GCA_903836575.1 uncultured Burkholderiales bacterium | reverse complement strand
TTTAATTGACTCTGACCCCAAATAAAAATTAGGGTCAGAGTTAATTAATTTTTAGGATTTGCCGCATTTTTCCATTCTTGTTTGCCCGATGGATTAGCGTTAACTGTCTGGTAATCTTGCAGATGGAGATCCTTGTCATGTCGATGCCGGATTCCTGTCAGAGAAGGAGTTGCGTTGTCCGAAGAAAGTGACATGGAGAAAACCGAACCGGCCTCGCAACAGCGCATCGACAAGGCGCGCGAGCAAGGGGACGTGCCGCGCTCGCGCGAGCTGGCGACCTGCATGGTGTTGCTGGCGGCAGGTGGCGGACTCTACATCAGTGGTGCCAACATGTTGCGCCAGTTGAAGGCGGCGCTGGCGTCGGGGCTAACCTTTGATCGCGGCCAGGCTTTTGACTTCAGCCTGCTGCTGACTCGGTTGGGCAGCCATCTTGGCGACCTGTTGCTGGCATTTGCACCGTTGGCCGGGATTCTGATCCTGGTGGCTCTGGCTTCGCCGCTATTGATCGGCGGGTGGCTGTTCAGTGCGCAAGCGCTGGCGCCGAATTTTGGCCGGATGAATCTGTTTTCAGGACTCGTCAAGATCGTTTCGCTTAATGCCTTGGTCGAGCTTGGCAAGGCCGTCGCCAAGGCGATCATTGTTGGCTCGATTGCCTATTTGGTCATGTCGAGCGAAATCAATGAAGTGCTTGGGCTGATGGTCGAGCCACCGGAGGCCGGCAGCATGCATTTGTCGAAGCTGCTATTTTCAAGTTACATGCTTATTGTCATGGGGCTGGTACTGATTGCTGCGGTCGATGCGCCGTATCAGATGTGGAGCTACGCCCAGAAGATGAAGATGACGCGTCAGGAAGTGCGTCAGGAAGCCAAGGAGTCTGAAGGGAATCCTGAAATCAAGGCAAAGATTCGCGCCCAGCAACGTGAAATGGCACGGCGCCGGATGATGTCCGAAGTGCCAACCGCTGATGTTGTCGTGACCAATCCGACCCACTATGCGGTAGCGCTGAAATATACCGACGGCAAGATGGGCGCGCCGCAAGTCGTGGCCAAGGGTGCCGACGCAGTCGCGGCAAAAATTCGTGAATTGGCTGTTGCCAATAACGTGCCTATGCTCGAAGCGCCGCCACTGGCAAGGGCGTTGTTCAAACATGTCGAATTGGGTGATGCCATTCCCGAAACCTTGTACACGGCAGTGGCCGAAGTGCTGGCGTATGTGTTCCAGCTAAAGGCCTACAAAAACCAGGGTGGGGACCGCCCTGAAAAACCGCACTCCATTGACGTACCGGCAGGACTGGATCCGCTCGAGGAAAGTTAGTCGATCCGGCATTGTCGGGAATGCCGGGATGCAGGCCTGAATCGCGCTGGTATTCGGACTACCTGCCGTCGATACCCAGCGTAACCCGGCGCTTCGAACTCATCCAGCTTGGTCTCGTACGCCTTTCCAAATTGGAGTCAATGAGTCAATAAAGACACGGGTTTTTTATTGGTAAAACGGGGTCGGCCATGTCATCTAGCGTGCGGGACTGATGATGAAGACCATTGATACTGAGTAGTTCTAGTCCCCGTCATAAAATACGGCTGATGCTGTCATCGCATCTGTGGCATGACATCTTCAATGATGGCTTTGCAGTAGTACTTGCTGCTATTTATTAGCGCAATGAAACCATTAATTCCTCCAGTGTAGTTTTTCCTCCAAAAAATTCGTCTTGCATCGACGAATCCAGACAATACGTTGCTGATCGAATAGTTAACTTATAAGCTACCTGCAATGCCAACCATTTGTATTGATCCATTAGATCGTTACGCCTGGCTGGACTAATGGGGCAGCAGCAAGCCATAGCAAGCGTAATCTGAGCTTCTTCGTTTTAAATTGCGCATCAATTATTGCAATCACACAGAATATGTTCGCCATCCGTGAAGTTAACTTTCCGGCTCTGATAGTAATTTGAAGATGAGTAAGAAATCATTTAGTACTGTCAGACAGTTTTCATCGTAAATGTGCATAAAGGTACAACTCAATTGAAAAATAATTCCTGTAGCCGCGCCAAAAAATACTGATTTGGCCGGATGCATGCGGGAATAATCTGTTCATACTTAATATTTCATTATCGTATTTTTATCAGCTAGTCGAATAATTATGCATCGACACTTGGCCGCAAACAAATCAAGTTTCTGTAGAAGACAGAAAATTAGAGGTAAATGAAATTTTAATTTTAAAAGATAAAAAACATATTATTTCGTGAATAAAATTTTCAAGGAAATTGAGGTTTTATTGTAATTTGTCATGGTTGATGTCATTGCCTGTTGTTCGTTATTATTTGAATGGATTATATATTTTTCTTTCTAAATTAATTGCATCAATCATTTAATTAATTGCAGTGTGCCGTCAATGTCATTCCCATTTTTTTATGTTAAACCAGCTCTTCTATCGTGCTCAATACCTTCAGATCATCAGGATTTGAGATGTGACTTCAAAGGAGTAAAGAATGAGAGATGTATTCAATTGGCCGCCTCGGCTCTGGTTCAGGGTCTTGCTCGGAGGTCTGCTGACAGGATTGCTAGCTGCTGCAGGCACGGTATCAGCAAGGGAATTGGTGGTGGCACAGATTGCGCCATTTGCAGGAAACCTGGCGGGCGCCGGGCGTGACTTCAACCTTGGCGTGATGATTAGTTTCGACGAGATCAATGCGAAGGGTGGCGTCAATGGAAACAAACTGCGTCTGACCTCGCGCGACGATGGCTACCGGATTGAAGAAACGATACGTCTGGTCGATGACGTGATCAAGACGGAGGACCCGATCGCCTTGGTCGGCCTGACCGGAACCAGTAACATCGAAGCGCTGCTCAAGGAAGGCATCCTGGAGCAGGCCCGGATTCCCGTGGTCGGCGTGCGCTCTGGCGCGATTTCGCTACGTCAGAACCGCATGCTATTTCATCTTCGTCCCAGTCTGCGCGATGAAGCTGAAAAAATGACCGAACAACTTGCCGGAATGGGTATTGAGCGTATTGCCGTTTTTTATGAAGACGATTCGACCAGTCTGGAGGGGTTGGCTGGCGTGGAAAGCGCACTGCGTAAATATAATCAGAAGTTGGTTGCGGTCGCCTCGTACAAAAAAGGCAGTGTCGATGTCGACAGTGCCGTTGCCTCTATCGGCAAAACTAATCCGGCGGCGGTGATCATGCTGTCCAACACGGTATCTAGTGTGGCATTCGCAAAGAAGTTTCGTGAGCAGGGGTGTAGTGGCCAGTTACTGATCGGTTCGCTGACCGATGCAGAACAGTTCGCTGAGCTAGCAGGATCGCAGCTAGCGAGGGGAGTTGCCGTGGCGCATATTGTTCCGAGTCCTTATCAAAAATTATTTTCGGTGGCGAGCGATTTCGGCCGTCTGGTACTCAATCTTGGCTTGAGCCAGTCCAGAGCCAATTACGCTTCTTTTGAAGGTTATCTGACGGCCCGTATCCTCATTGATGCTCTGGGCAATAGTGGTGTCCGTCCGACGCGAGCAACTTTATACAAAGCGCTGGAGGCCATGCAAAATGCGGATGTTGGCGGATTTAGCGTGAATTTTTCTGCGACGCAGCGTTCTGGATCGAGCTATATCAATTTATCCGTGTTCGGCATAAATAGCCGCATTCTTCAATGACGCCGGCTCTGGAGAAAAGCATGATCAGGTACTGTCTTTCAGTTGGAGCAGTTGCGCTGACCCTTTGCTGCGCGCGGCCCGTATTGGCGCAGGAAGTGTTGAAATTCAATCACACGGATGCGCCTTCCGGAAGCCGGGATCGTGCGGCACAACTTTTTGCCAGGAAAGTAGCCGAATACACGCTCAACAAGTATCGGGTGCTGGTATTTCATTCCGGACAGCTGGGTAACGACTCAAAATCGCTGGAACAATTGCAGGCGGGAACTCTTGATTTCACGGTCGCCGCGACCGGCACCTATGCCAGCATGAACCGGTCGTTAAATCTGACTGCACTGCCTTTTCTGGTGGATAGCTATGAGCAAGGTTGGCAGTTTTATGATCAGTCGATATGGCTCAAGGCGCAGTTCGATCAGTTGCCGGCAAAAGGTGTACGCATTCTAAATACATGGGAAGCCGGGTTTCGCAGTTTCACCACCAAGACGGCTTTCAATGCGCCAACAGATGCACGTGGCAAGAAAATACGCATCTACCAGAATGACATGTTGCGCTGGGTGATGGAATCGATCGGATTCGAAGCGGTGGTCAAGCCGGTGACGGAAGCGTATCTGGCGATTCAGCAAGGCGTGGTCGATGGTCAGGAAAATCCGATTGATACGATCAGCTCGCTGCGGTTTTACGAAGTCGCACCTTTCGTGACGCTGACACGTCATGTCTATAGCCCGCTCCCGTTATCCATCTCGGAGAAAACCTGGAAACGATTTTCTTCTGGCGACCAGTTAGCAATCAAGCGTGCCGCCTACGATGCAACTGTGTTTTCGCGGACGCAAGTGCGGGATAACGAAGAGCGGTTGCTCGTTGAGATGCAGCAAAAAGGAGCCAAAGTCACCCGTCCTGATCTTGCGCCTTTCCGCAAGGCCGTTGCTGTCGTGTATGACAAGGCGCGCGGCGTGTATGGCAAGGATGTTGATCTGATTTTGAAGGATGCCGACATAGTCAGAAGGGCAGTGAAATAACCACAAGCAGCCAGCAAGGGGGCATTGCGTTGGCCTCATCGGCTCGCAGACAGAACAGGTTGAGACGCCGATGCCGGCGCGAATAATGCACTTTTGCGTACAGATGGCAAAGCTACTTCCGACGAGTTGCAACTCTACCGTCCGTCTGAAATTTCAAGGTTTCGGACAGGTTGCAGCACGGTGTAGTCAAGTTGATGCGGCACTTCTGATGGATCACATCACGATTTTCTGGCAGTGAACCATTTAGCCTGTTTCGACAACTCAAAGAAGGCAGGTTCACCGACTGCTTTCCTCATGGCGTAAAACGTGACTTGTCAGGAGTCCTATGAAAAAAATATTTATTCTTGCGTTGCCCTTGTTGATAGCGGCTTGTGGAGCCGGTAATGCGGACTTTGGTGGTGGCATGACGGCCAGTGGTACCAATGCGCATTTGATTGTCTACAGCATAGAGGGTCCCGTTTCGCGAGTCGCGGTGGCCTATCAAAATGACCTGGGTGGTATTTCACAAGAAGTCGTGAACGTACCTTGGCAAAAGCAACTTGTCGCCATATCAGGCCAGATTTTGTCCGTATCGGCTCAGAATCAGGATTCGGCAGGATATTTGACGGTGGGCATCACCATCGATGGCATTCCCTACAAGCAGGCGACGGTATTAGGTGCATTCGCGACCGCCACTACTACGGGTTCCTGTTGCTAAGTTCGGCCCGGACGCAGCCGAGAGGCCCGGGCGGCGATTCGCATGCCTGTGCACTAAAATTTGGTCTCTGCAGCAGTGAATGGGTAACTAAGTCTATCCCCGGGAGGCTAGAGATCCGACAACAATACAGACTTCATCATCAGGTCGATGGTGGCGCATGAAATCCTCGGTTATTTGAAAACTTAAATTGGATGGTCCGGTGAAATACTGCGCGGAAATGAGCAAACTGACTCTGCGATTAAATTGACTCTGACCCTATTTGATGTCGAATAAATCGACTCTGACCCCGAGTTGTCTCGACTCTGACCCCGAGTTGTCAAATTGGATGGCCCGGCGAAATACTTTGCGGAAATGGGCAAACTGACTCTAGTAAATTGACTCTGACCCTATTTGATATCGAATAAATCTACTCTGACCCCGAATTGTGTGGATTGTGATTTGTTGTTTTGCTGCTCTTTCTTGGGCAGGTGCCGAATACCTTCGACTTTCCCCTCTTGTTCGCTGGATGGCAGTTCTTACCTTGGCGCAATAATCTGAGGCATATGGGGAGTTGCCGTTATGTTGATGGTAGCGCTGATCCAGACCGATACCGGATTTGCACAATGAACAGCATCAAATTGCCACTCTGGTTGAGCGGTCCGAACAGCAAGGCGATTGCCGCGCCGATCATCATCATCATGATGCTGTCGATGATGATTCTGCCGCTGCCGGCGTTTGTGCTGGATGTCTTTTTCAGCTTTAATATTGCGCTGTCCATCATTGTGTTGCTGACCGCCTTATATACGGTGCGGCCGCTGGATTTCATGGCATTTCCGACCGTGCTTCTTGTCAGTACGATGCTGCGGCTTTCTTTGAACGTGGCGTCGACCCGCGTTGTGCTGACCGAAGGTCACACGGGTCCGGATGCGGCCGGCAAGGTCATTGAGGCGTTCGGTCACTTCCTGATCGGGGGTAATTACACCGTAGGTATCGTCGTTTTCATTATCCTGACCATCATCAACTTCACCGTTGTCACAAAAGGTGCCGGGCGGATTGCCGAGGTCGGTGCGCGCTTCGCACTGGATGCGATGCCGGGCAAGCAGATGGCGATTGATGCCGATCTCAATGCCGGTCTGATTGCCGAGGCCGAAGCCAAGCGCCGCCGCACGGAAGTGGCACAAGAAGCCGAGTTTTACGGTGCCATGGATGGTGCCTCCAAATACGTACGCGGCGACGCAGTCGCCGGTATTATCGTTACCGTCATCAACGTCATCGGCGGTTTGCTGGTCGGCTTGCTGCAGCACGATATGGGTTTCGCCGATGCGCTCAAAAACTACACGCTGCTCGCCATCGGTGACGGTCTGGTCGCACAGATTCCGTCGCTGATCATTTCGACCGCTGCCGGTGTGGTTGTTTCACGCGTAGCCAGTGATGTCGACATCGGTAGCCAGTTGGTCAATCAGCTATTCGCCAAGCCGCAAGTGCTGTACATCACAGGCGGCATCATCGGTGGCATGGGACTGATTCCCGGCATGCCGCATGTGGCGTTTATCTTGCTGGGTTCTTTGCTGGCTGCTGCCGGTCATGCTGCTGCCAAGCGCAATGCTCCTGCTGCCGCAGCGGTGACCGAGCCGGTTGCGCCGGTTGCGCCGGTTGAAAGCGAAGAAGCGACCTGGCAGGACATCGTGCCAGTCGACATGCTGGGTCTGGAAGTCGGTTACCGTTTGATCCCGCTGGTCGACAAGACCCAGAGCGGCGAACTGCTCAAGCGCATCAAGGGGATCCGCAAGAAGTTCGCACAGGAAGTCGGCTTTTTGTCGCCGCCGGTACATATTCGCGACAATCTCGAATTGAAGCCGTCGTCGTACCGGATCACGCTCAAGGGCGTCGAAGTCGGCACCGGCGATGCCCATGCCGGCCAATTTCTGGCGATCAATCCGGGCATGGTTTCGGGCACGCTGGCCGGCGCACCGACGACCGATCCTGCCTTCGGCCTGCCTGCTGTCTGGATCGACTCCGCCATGCGCGAACAGGCCCAGACCATGGGATACACCGTAGTAGATGCCGGCACCGTGGTGGCGACGCACCTCAATCACCTGATTACATCGCATGCCGCCGAGCTGCTGGGCCGCCAGGAAGTCCAACAATTACTCGATCATCTCGCCAAGGAGATGCCGAAGCTGGTCGAAGATCTGGTACCGAAAATGGTCTCGATCTCGACGTTGCAAAAGGTGTTGCAGAACCTGTTGAACGAAGGTGTCCATATCCGCGACATGCGTACCATCATCGAATGTCTGGCCGAGCAGTCGCCACAGGTGCAGGAAGCCAACGAGCTGACTGCGCTGGTGCGCATTGCACTGGGCCGGGCCATCGTCCAGGATATTTTCCCGGGGACAAACGAGTTGTCGGTGATGGCGCTCGATAACCGCCTTGAACGGTTGCTGATGCAGGCCCTGCAGGCGAGCGGTCCGGACGGTGCCGGCATCGAGCCTGGCCTGGCCGATACGTTGCAGTTCCAGACCCAGCAAGCAGCCCAGCATCAGGAGCAACTCGGCCTGACGCCGGTGCTGCTGGTGCCGGCGCCGTTGCGGGCGCTGCTGTCGCGCTTCTTGCGTCGCGCGCTGCCACAACTGAAGGTGCTGTCGCACGCCGAATTACCTGATACCAAGACAATTAAAGTAACCAGCCTGGTTGGAGCTCAAGCATGAACGTGAAAAAATTCTCCGCAAGCAGCTCGCGCGATGCGCTACGCCAAGTCCGTGAAGTCCTCGGGCCGGATGCCGTGATTCTGTCGAATCGCAACATTAACGGGCTGGTCGAAATTCTGGCACTGGCCAGCGAAGACATGTCGTCGCTGGCCTCGCCGGTGATCGAGAAAGAAACGCTGGCCGCGCAGGTGGCGTTGCCGGCGCAGGAGGCGACGATGTTGTCGGCGTTCGCCAAGCGGCGCATGGAAACCGATCAGGCCGCCGGTCTGGCCGGTGCGCTGGAACAGTCGGAGCAGGTGCGCAATGCGCGTCCACCCGAGCCGGCAGCGCAAATTAGCGTGCTGCGCGAAATGGCAGAAATGATGAACGAGTTGCGCTCGATGCGCACGATGATGGAGTCGCAGTTTTCCGAACTGTCATGGTCGTCGCAGCAAAAGCGCGAGCCGGTGAAAGCCACCATCCTGCGGGAATTGCTGGCAGCCGGATTCAGTGCCAGCCTGTCGCGCTATCTGACCGAAAACCTGCCGGCTGGTGCGACGGCTGCTAACGGCATGACCTGGATCAAGACGGTGATGGCGCGCAATATCAGTGCCGTCGCTGACGAGAGCGCGATGCTCGAAGAAGGTGGCGTGTTTGCCCTGGTCGGTCCGACCGGTGTCGGCAAGACCACCACCACAGCCAAGCTGGCCGCCCGTTGCGTGATGCGCCACGGTCCCGGCAAGCTGGCCCTGATCACCACCGATGGCTATCGTATCGGCGGCTACGAGCAATTGCGCATCTACGGCAAAATCCTCGGCGTGATGGTGCATTCGGTCAAGGATGAATCCGACCTGCGCATCGCCCTGGACGAACTCAAGAACAAGCACACGGTACTGATCGATACGGTCGGCGTGAGCCAGCGCGACCACATGGTGACCGAACAGGTCGCGATGTTGCAGGGTGCCGGTGCGCGCGTCAAACGGCTGCTGTGCCTCAATGCCACCTCGACCGGCGAGACCTTGAACGAGGTTGTGCGCGCCTATCAGGGCAGCGGTCTGGCCGGTTGCGTGATGACCAAGCTCGATGAAGCCGCCACCATCGGCAATGTGCTTGATGTGGTGATCCGTCAAAAGCTCAACCTGTTCTATGTGGCGAACGGCCAGCGCGTGCCGGAAGACCTGCATGTCGCCAACAAGCAGTACCTGGTCGATCGGGCTTTCAAGCTCAAGCATGAAAGCAAGCCGTTCCAGTTGACCGATGCCGAATTGCCGCTGGTGATGGCCGGTGCCACCCGTTCTTTCAATGACAAGTCTTTGCGCGAGGTCCACCTTGGCTAGTTTTTCTACCGATCAGGCAGAAGGACTGCGCCGCATGCTGGCCGGTCCCAAGCCACGCGTGATCAGTTTTGTCTCTGCACTGGGTGCCGAAGAAAAATCGGGCACGCTGGTCAATCTGGCAGCGTCGCTGACGCGGACTGGCAGCGATGTGCTGTTGCTCGATGCCTGCTCGGCCTCGAACGGATTGGCGAACCGGTTGGGCGCTGCGCGCGCAGCCACACTGATGCAGGTGGCGCGCCAGGAACGCGGCCTCAATGAAGTCGTGCAAACGCTGGCACAAGGTTTTGCTGTCGCCACGCTGGCCCGCGAAAACCTGCGCAATGCGATGCAGGATGTCGATCAGGCCCGGCGACTATCGAACGCGTTCGGCGTGCTGGCCACCCAGCATGACATCGTGCTGGTCGATGCCGAGCTCGATGGCGAGGACAGTTTTGTCTTACCGGCCATGCAACGTGGCGAGATTGTTGTGCAGGTTTCAAGTAGCGGTAGCTCTATCACTGCCGCCTATGCGATCATCAAGCGCCTGAGTGCGCAATTGGGTCGCCGGCCGTTCGGTATTCTGGTCACGGGTGCCAGCGAGCGTGAAGCGCAGCAGGTGTATGCCAACATGGCGCAGGCGGCCAGTCGCTATCTGGCATTGGAACTGGTCTCGATCGGCTCCGTGCCGGTGGATGCCGATCTCAAGCGGGCAGCGCAGTTGGGCCGTTCGGTCATTGATGCCTTCCCGATGGCCTTGGCCTCGGTGGCTTTTCGCCGGCTGGCCGGACATTTTGCCAATGGGGATGCTGGTAGCCTGCGCATGACCGAATTCGCCTGATCAGGGACAACACAGGAGTTCTGGAGTTTCATGTACACACCTAGCGGAAAAACAGACAAGAACAATCTGCTGGTGCAGCACGCGCCGCTGGTCAAGCGACTCGCGCATCAGATGAAAGCCAAATTGCCGCCCAGCGTGGAAGTCGACGACTTGATCCAGGCCGGCATGATCGGTTTGTTTGATGCGATCAATCGTTATGAAGATACCCATGGCGCTCAGTTCGAAACCTACGCGGTACAGCGCATCCGTGGTTCGATGCTCGACGAATTGCGTAGCAGCGACTGGCTGCCGCGCAGCATGCGCCAGAACATGCGCAAGATTGAAGTAGCGATGCAGGCCTTGCAGCAAAAGCTCGGTCGCGCACCGCTCGAGGCCGAAGTCGCCAGACACATGAAGCTGTCGCTGGCCGAGTATCAGGATCTGCTCGGCGAGGGCGGCGGCCACCAGCTGGTGTACTACGAAGATTTCCATGACAGCTCGGAGGGCAACGAACATTTCCTTGACCGGTATTGCACCGACTTGTCCGACAATCCATTGCAGGCCTTGCTCAATGCGGGCTTTCGCGATGCCGTCATCCGTGCCATCGAAGCCTTGCCCGAGCGTGAAAAAATCCTGATGGGCCTGTACTACGAACAGGAAATGAACCTCAAGGAAATCGGTGCCGTGCTCGGCGTGTCCGAGTCCCGCATCTCGCAACTGCACAGCCAGGCAATCGCCCGGATGCGCGCTTTCCTGAGGGAGAAAACATGGACTGGGGTAGCGTAGCCGGATTGGTCCTGGCACTGCTCGGCATTCTTGTCGGACAAATGCTGGAGGGTGGCCGGCTTGGTGCGCTGGTACAGCCGACCGCTTTCGTCATTGTGATGGTCGGTACGCTCGGTGCGGTGCTGTTGCAAAGCGGCTGGCCGACGTTCCGGCGAGGCGTGCAGATGGCGGGTTCGGTGTTTCGCATCCAGCCTGACCGGCACCGGTTGCATGCGGCCGATGTCGCCATGTGGAGCCAGACTGCCCGCCGCGAAGGCCTGCTCAGTCTGGAGCGCTTCATGAAGAGGAACGACGATCCATTCATCATCAAGGGCTTGCGCTTGCTCACCGACGGCATTGATCCGTACAAGCTGCGCGAAATCCTCGGCATCGAAATCAGTAGCTACGAAACACGCGAGCGCAAGGCGGCCCGCATCTGGGATGCCGCCGGTGGCTACGCCCCGACCATCGGTATCCTTGGTGCGGTGTTAGGCCTGATTCACGTGATGGAAAACCTGTCGGACCCGAGTCGGCTCGGTGCCGGTATCGCAGTGGCGTTTGTCGCCACGATTTATGGCGTCGGCCTGGCCAATCTGGTCTTTCTGCCGATTGGCGGCAAGCTCAAGTCGGCAGTCAACGATGAAGTCACGCGGCTTGAAATGCTGGCCGATGCGTTTTGCTGCATTGCCGCCGGCGATAATCCGATCTCGATCGAGGAACGCATGAAAGCGTACGAGCGCTAAGCCGGCATGAACAAATACCGCGAGCCACCCAGCCCGACCGCGCGCAGCCGCAAGCATTTCGAGGAAGATGCGCCCAGCCACGATCGCTGGCTCATCTCGTATGCCGATTTCATCACGCTGCTGTTCGCTTTTTTTGTCGTGATGTACGCGATCTCGTCGGTCAACAACGGCAAGTATCGGGTGCTGTCAACGTCGCTTGGAGCGGCTTTTGGCAGTTCGCCGATCATCCTTGCGCCACCGGTGAGCATCGAGCCGCCGTCCGCGCTGGCGCGTCGTCCGCCGCCTGCCGAGCGGCAGCGCATCGAACTGCTGCGGCGTGAAAAGGACAGCATGACCAGCATCGCACGCGACATCCTCAATGTGCTGTCGCCGCTGGTTAGTTCAGGCAAGGTACGGGTCACGCAGACCAGTCGCGGCGTCAGTATCGAGATCAATGCCAGCGTGCTGTTTGCCCCTGGCGAGGCGCGTCTGACGAGCGAGTCCGGCGCGGCACTGAGCGCGATTGCGCAAGTCCTCAGCAAGGATACCCATGCGATCCAGATCGAAGGGCACACTGACAATCTGCCGATCGACAATGCGAGCTTTCCATCGAACTGGGAGTTGTCGAGTGTGCGCGCCAGCAGCGTGGTCCGGCTGTTTGCCGACAACGGCGTGGCAGCAAATCGCCTGACAGCGGTCGGACATGGTCCGAACAAACCGGTCGGCAGCAACGACACGCCGGAAGGGCGGGTGCGTAATCGCCGCGTCGAAGTGCTGATTCTGGCGACCTTGCCGGAGACCGTGACCGAAGTACCGTTGCCGGACGGTAGCGCCCCCTGAGCATTGCTGCCGGCTGTTTTGTTGATTGCCAGTACTGCGTATGTTCGGTAACGTACGGTTCTCTAGTGCATTCGCCGGCATAATGGTGATTAAGAAACGAGCCGGATGAACCTGCATCAGCAGTGTTCACTGACGGCCCGTTGCTCACCAGACCAAGAGGACACCATCATGACAAGCACAAAAAAATTGATCGCACTCGCCTGCGCTTCGGCCATTCTGATTTCGCTGGGCGGTTGCGCCGGCATGTCCAACCGTGACAAGAACACCGCAGCCGGCGCCGGTATCGGCGGCGTTGCCGGTGCAGTCCTGACCGGCGGTAGTGCAATCGGTACCGTCGGCGGTGCAGCCGTCGGTGGCGTGATCGGCAATCAGGTCGGCAAGTAAATTTTCATCCGGCGCACGTCGTGGTTCAGGCCACGTCGGTGCCGCTATGTGCAAAGCGCTCCAGCTCGTCCAACGTGACGACCTGGAGCGCTTTGCTATGGGTGCTTTCAAGCACCACCAGCGGAGCTGCACCTGCCTCGAACGCTTCTTTCCAGCGTAGCGCGCACAGGCACCACTGATCGCCGGGTTTCAGGCCCGGGAAGCGCCATTGCGGATGCGGCGTCGACAGGTCATTGCCGCGTGCCTTACTGAAGGCGAGGAATTCGGCGGTCATGACCGCGCAGATTACATGGGTGCCGACGTCCTCGTCGTTGGTCTTGCAGCAGCCATCGCGAAAATAACCGGTCAGCGGATCGAAGGAGCAAGGCACCAGTGGTTCGCCAAGAACGTTGCGGGCGGGTTCGATGCGGGGTGTCGTCATGGAAGTTCCTATACGAAGAAGTGATGCGGATTGTGCAGGGTAACAGGTGTACTGTGTCCCTGCGCCGGGCATAATCATTGCTTCCCATCATTTTCCTTTCCTGTCATCTCGCCGGAGTTGTTCCTCATGTTCAAACGCATCTTGCCCGTCCTGCCCGTTTTGCTGCTGCTGGCAGCCAGTCCCGGCAGCGCCGCCACGGAACCATTCAATCCGCGCTGGAATCTCGCCGACCTGTATCCGTCGGCTGCGGCCTGGCAAGCCGATGCCGCCAAGGCGGACACACAGATCATTACCTTTGCCAATTGCCGCGGTCATCTGGGCGACAACGTGCGGCGTTTTCGTCAGTGCCTGGCATTGCGCGCCGATCTCGACAAGCGCTACGATCGGCTGGCCTTGTATGCCAATGAATTCCATGCCGAAGATACCGGCAACACGGCCGGCCTCGAACTGACCCAGCAAGTCGAGGTGCTGGGCTCCCGGCTGGAAGAAAGCGGGTCGTTCTTTCGTCCGGAACTCCTCCGGCTGGGAGCGAAAAAAATCAACGGCTTCCTGCATGCCGACAAGACGCTGGCGATCTTCAGGCATCCGCTCGACAACCTGCTGCGCGCCGTACCGCACACGCTGGACGCCAAAGGCGAAGCACTGATTGCGACCTATGGGCTGGCTGGCAACAGTGCGCAGTCGGTGTATTCGATACTGTCGAATGCCGACATGCCGTGGCCGAAGGTGACTCTGTCCGATGGCAAGGAAGTCACTCTGGACCAGTCTGGTTACACCCGCTACCGTGCAGTAGAAAACCGTGCTGACCGCAAGAAAGTATTCGATGCTTTCTGGGGCAAGTGGCATGAATTCGAGCGTACGTTTGGCGTGACTTTCTACGAGCGGCTAAAGAAAGATACCGTCGACGCGAAGGTGCGTAATTACCCGAATTCGATCACGAAGGCGCTCGATACCAACAAGATTCCAATGGCGGTCTACGACACGCTGATCGCGCAGACCAATGCCAACCTGCCGACGCTGCATCGCTATTTCCGCTTGCGCGCAAAGCTGCTCGGCATTACCGACATGGGCTACCAGGACATCTATCCGCCGCTGATCAAAGGTGACTTCACGTATCCGGTCGAACAGGGTACTGCACTGATGCTGGCAGCGGTAAAACCGCTGGGCGAGAACTACGTCAAGACCCTCGAAAAAGGTGTGGCGAGCCGCTGGATGGATGTCTATCCGCGCGCCCGCAAACTGTCCGGCGCCCACATGGCAGGCGCTGCCTACGATGTCCATCCGTACATTCTGCTGAACTACAATGATGACTATGAATCGGTCTCGACGCTGGCGCATGAGTGGGGTCATGGCATGCACACGGTGCTGGCCAACCGGGCGCAGCCTTACGTGACGGCTGACTATCCGATCTTCACGGCCGAGATTGCCTCGACCACCAACGAGAGTCTGCTGCTGGCGCACATGTTGTCGATTGCCAAAAATGATGACGAGCGTTTGCTGTATCTCGGTTCGGCGCTGGAAAGCCTGCGCGGCACCTTTTTCCGGCAGGCGATGTTTGCCGAGTTCGAGCGCGACGTGCATGCCCGTGTCGATAACGGCGAATCGCTGACCGGCCCGGGACTGACCAAAATCTATGGCGATATCCTGCGCCGCTATCATGGCGACAAGGAAGGCATTGTTCATATCGACGACCAGGTCGCCATCGAGTGGGCCTACATCCCGCATTTCTATAATTCGTTTTATGTGTTCCAGTACGCGACTTCGATTGCAGCCGGATCGCTCTTTGCCGATGCGATTCTCAAAGGCGAGCCGGGTGCGCGTGAGCGCTATCTGGGTGTGCTCAAGGCCGGCAGTTCGGCCTATCCGTACGAACTGGTGAAAGCCGCCGGCGTTGATCTCGCCACGCCGGCACCGTATCAGGCAGTGGTGGCGCGGATGAACCGGATCATGGATGAGATCGAAGTGATTGTGGCGCGCCGGAGGAAGTGATTTTTTCCTGTCAGTAGTAACGATGACGGGGCGGTAGTGCAATTTTCCGCCGTGGTGCAGTGGGTGCAATGCCCTCCGGTTATTGCCCCCTTATAACTGTGCGGGCAAGGTGATCCGTACCGTTGTCCCGCGGACCGGATTGGCAAATACGTTGGCGGTGCCGCCGAGGAAGGACGCGCGTTCGCTCAGACCACGGATGCCGTAGGTCGACTGATTGTTGATGCGCTCCGGCGCAATGCCGATGCCGTCATCGCGTATCGTCAGGATGGCCTGGTCTTCATCGACGTCGAGGATGACGTCGACCTTGCTGGCCTGTGCGTGTTTGGCGACATTGTTGAGCGCTTCCTGCAACATCCGGTACAGCGTGATTTCGAGTTTGTGCGGCAAGGCGACGTCGTCGTCGGGAAGACTGGTCTTGCAGACGATGCCAGTGCGCTGCTCGAATTCTTCCAGCTGTTCGACGATGCCGGCTTTCAGGCCGAACAGGTCAAGCATGATCGGGCGCAGACCGATCTGTATGCGTCGGGTCGTCGCCACCAGCGAGGCGACCAGTGCGCGTACGCGGGCGGATTTGTCGGCCCATTTTGGCTCGTCGGGCAGGGCCTTGTAGATGCTGTCGAGATGCATGTTCAGCGATGTCAGCGAGGCACCCATGTCATCGTGCAGTTCGCGCGCAATGCTGCGTTTTTCTTCTTCGCGCACCGATTCCAGATGGTCGCCGAGCTTGCGCAGTACGGCGGTGCGCTGGCTGATGGTGGCTTCGAGTTCGGCTTCGCGCTGCTTGAGCTGGCGCTCCATTTCCTTGCGCGTGCTGATGTCAGTGCTGATGCCGATCAGGCCGAGCAACTGGCCGCGGGCATCAAACCACGGTGCCTTGGTCGACGAATAGGTCCTCTCACCCTGGGACAGATGCAGCGTTTGTTCCAGCGTTACCGACACGTTGCCTTGCATGATGCGCTGGTCGTCGCGGTCGATCTGGGCGGCTTCGTCCGGATTCGATAGCAGTTCATTGCTGCCGTGTTGCAGGACCTCTTCGCGCGTCTTGCCGAGACTGCGCAGCGTGGCCGGGTTGGCAAAGATCAGCTTGCCTTCACGGTTCTTGACGAAGATCAGATCGTCGGTATTGTCACTCACGGCAATGAGCAGCGAACTGGCTTCGGCCAGGTTGCTGGCGCTTTGCAAACGGGCCCGGTATTCGTCGTTGACGGTGGCCGCCGTGCGCCAGAAAATCACCAGAATGACGGTACTGTTGAGCAGCGTCAGTATCGGTGACACCATCGGTTGGCCATACAGTCCCAGTAGCGCACCACGGCTGATAATCCAGTTCAGCAGCACCAGTACCAGCAGCGTTTGCGGCAGTGAACGGCGCAGCATCTGCCCACCCGGTACGTTATCGGTAATGATTGCCATCAGGCTGCGGCTCGGTTGCGATAACAGCAAACCGGTACCCAGACCAAAAAATGCCAGTGCAGCCGTGGCCGGCACGGGTACCGCATTGCCCAGATCGGCCAGCGCTCCGACCTGATAGGCCAGTCCCGCCAGCGGTACCAGGTTCAGTGCGGCCAGACTCAGTGCGATGAATTCGGTTGGCGCATGTTGCTGTTGCGTGCGCACATCCTGCAGCAGCAGGCCAGTACCGGCCAGAAGCAGCGAGAAGGCGCTGATCGGATGCATCGGCATGGCCGGGCCGCCGGTGACCGGGCGCGTCAAGTCGGCGAGGAATGCCTCAAGACCCGGGCCGGGTAAGTGCAAACCGTGCGCAACGGCGGCCAGACCGAGTAACGTCACCAGCGCGGCCAGGCACAGCGCCAGCAATCGTACCGGCAGCAGCCGTATCAGGGAGTGGCTTTGCAATGCCAGTGTCATCCCGGCCAGCAGCAAGCCCAGTGCGACATTGGCTGGCATCCAGTGCGGCAGCGGCAAGTACGATACCGACAGCACGCCGGCGCCGGTCAGACTGACTGCGATGGCAATGCCCATTGCGATCCGGCGACAACGCAAGGCAAGCTGCGTTGTTGGATCGGCATGTAGCTGTTCCAGTTCGTGGCTCAGGCTGTCATCAATCCCGTTCAGGTCGGATAGCGGCAGGTTCACAAAGCTCCTTGTCGGTAGTTTTGTCATCTTGGAGGAAATCCTGCGCGCTTTCGCTGCGATGCATCAATGTCCTGAAAGGCATGATCAAGGGGTATCACGGCCGGGCTTCGGCGCTGGCGGTGATCTGCCGGCTCAATTCGGCCAGTGCACGGCTGTGCGCCGCGGCAAGGTCGGCGTAGTCATTGCCGGACACGGGTTCGTGCCAGTTCATGCTGCCACTGCGCACGATGCCGCTGGCCGGGCGGAGTCGCCAGTTTGCCGCCAGATCGATGGCGACGCCGAGTTGCGAATCGAAACGGCTGACCTCGATATCGACTGTCGTTGTGGCCGCTCCCGTGGCGCTTTTCGGCTCGGCCAGGTTTGCCGCAACCACGCGGGCAATGGCGCTGCGCAGTGACTCGGCCCAGCGCCGCTGTTCGACCAGGTTGACCTGGTTGGCACCGGAACGCAGCACCATTTGTGGCCGGTCGACCAGCTCCGGTACCGTTACATGGCCGATGCGCAAGGCAATGGTGGCGGCGGCTGTGCCGGATGTGGCGAGCGGCTCCAGCGTATAGAACTGCGTGGCCGGAGTGCTGGCGCAGGCGACCAGCAACAGGCTGGCGGCGCATACCGCGATGGTGGTGCGGTGCAGGTGCAACTTCATGGATTGTCCTTTTTGCCGCGCAGCAGTGCTTCCGGATGGCGGTCGAGATAATCGGTCAGCGAGCGTAACGCTTGCGCGGCGCGGCTAATGTCGCTCAGCGTGGTACGCAGGTCCTGCTGCAGCGGAGCATCGCTGGCCAGCACGGCATCGGCGCTGGCGACGGTCTTGCGTACTTGTTCGAGCGTTGCGCTGGCTTGTGGTGCGAGTTCGGTATCGACACGCTGGACCAACGCGTTGGTGCTCTTGAGCGTGCTGTCGAGTGACTTTAGAGCCACGCGCACATCGGCACCGATCTGTTCCAGTGGCACCTTGTCGAGCCGTCGGGCAATCCGGCCGAGTATGGTCTGCAGCTCTTCGAGCGTGCCGGGCACGGTGGCCAGCGTGATCGGTTCCTGTTTCCAGTCGATCCGGGTCTTGGCAGCGTCCGGGAAAAAATCCAGCGCGACGAACAACTGGCCGGTCAGCAAATTGCCGGTTTTCAGTTGCGCGCGCATGCCGCGTGCGACCAGCGCATCGATGACTTCGCGCGAGCTATCCTGGGCAGGGGCAGCGTTCAAGTAACGTGATTGCAGGCGTTGCGGATAAATATTGATCGCAACCGGGAAGCGGAAGACCTTGCCTTTGTTGTCGACTTCGAGACTGATGGACGTGACTTCACCGATGACGATACCGCGGAAATCAACCGGTGCACCTGGCGCCAGTCCGCGTGTCGATTCATCAAAATACAGCAGTGCCTTGCGTACCACGGTATCGGCGTGCTTCATGGCATTGTCGCGATTGCCATAGAGCGTGAAGGTGCTGTTACTTTGCGCTTCAGGAGCAACGGGCAGATCATCGGGCGCGCCAAAACTGATACCGCCTGACAGGATGGATGCCAGCGACTCGGTGGCCAGCTTGATGCCGGAAGCATCGAGACTCAGTTCGACCCCGCTGGCTTGCCAGAAGCGCGAACTGGTGGTCACGTACTTGTCGTAGGGCGCATTGACAAACACATGCAGGATCACGCCGGTGCCGTTCGTGTCAAGTTCGTAGGCGGTGATCTGGCCGGCCTGAATATGCCGGAAAAAAACCGGCGCGCCGATGTCGAGCGAGCCGATCTGTTCGGCATGCAGCACGAACTGGCGGCCGGCCAGGCCGGTCAGCACGAATGGCGGTACATCAAGCCCGGTGAATTCGTCGCGGCTTTCTTCTGACTTGCCGGCATCGACACCGATGTACGAGCCCGACAGCAATGTGCCCAGTCCCGAAATACCACCGGCACCGACCCGCGGGCGGACCACCCAGAAACGTGTGTCGTCGCGCAGGAAACTGTCGGCACTCTTGACCAGCTGGGCAGTGACGATGACTTGCTGGCGATCCGGCGACAGCGTGATACGGCCGACGGTGCCAATCTCGACTTCCTTGTACTTGATCCGCGTCTTGCCGGCTTCGAGTCCTTCTGCACTTTTGAAGTTAATCGTGATGGTCGGGCCACGCGCCATCAACGTCTGGATCAGGATGGTGCCGCCGACCACTGCCGCAATCATCGGGATCAGCCAGATCAGCCATGGCGCCCAATGCCAGCGCGGTGCGCGTACGGCCTGGGGTAAATCGGTCTTGTCGCTTGCTTCAGTCAAGGTTGTTCTCCATGTACTCGTTATCCACGTAATCCCAGATCAGACGCGGATCAAAACTATTGGCTGCCAGGAGTGTCAGCACCACCACGGCACCGAATGCGGCAGCGCCGGGACCGGCCTCGATGCGGGCGAACGATTGCACTTGCACTAGCGCTACCAGCAACGCCACCACGTAAATATCGAGCATCGACCAGCGTCCGATTGCCTCGACTAACCGATACATCCGGGTGCGCTGGCGCGGCTGCCAGCTCGAGCGAAATTGGACCGACAGCGTTAGCAGCGATAGCGCCAGCAACTTGAACAGCGGAATCACGATGCTGGCAACAAACACCAGCAGCGCCAGCATGCGCGAACCGCCAATCCACAGGAACACAACGCCGCTCATGATGGTGTCGTCCTGTACCGAAAAAAACGAGCGGCTCTGCATGATCGGCATCAGGTTAGCCGGAATGTACAGGATCATCGCCGCCAGCAGGAACGCCCAGGTCTTGCGAATGCTGTGCGGAATGCGCTGGTGCAGCGGCTCGGCGCAGCGCGGGCAGTTGCACGGGCCTGCGGCGGCAAGCGGTTTGCATAGCAGGTCGCAGGCGTTGCAGCGTAGCAGGCCGCGCGAAGCGGCCGTGACAGCACGCACTGGTTGTGGCTCAGTCATCGATCGGCATTCTTTGCCACAGGTCGCGTGGATTGAAAAAATGGGCGGCTGCTGCCAGTGTCAGCATTAATGCACCGAACGACCACAATGCGACGCCCGGTACGACGGTGGCAAAGGTCGCCATTTTCACTACGGATACCAGCACGCCCAGCATGAAGACTTCGATCATGCCCCATGGCCTGAGCAGCTCGATCAGGCGGAATGTCAGTGCCCTGCCGGGAACGGTGATGCCGAGCCGGCGTGGCAGCAGCAGATACAGCATCGCCGCCATCTCGATGCCAGGGACCACGATGGTCGTGCCGAACACCAGCAGCGCCACCGACAGCAGGTCTTGCGAGGCCAGTGTCGTGACGGCTCCGAACAGCGTCGACGAGACCTGGTTACCTTGCAGTTTCAGTTGCACCAGCGGGAAAAAATTCGCCAGCAGAAACAGCAATACGCTTGCTAGCGTGAAGGCTAGCGTTGTGTCTGATCCGTGCAGCGTTTGCCGGTACAGTTGCGCGCCGCAACGCAGACACAGCGCTTCCGCATGCGGTGGCAACACGATTTCATGTTGCAGCAGATCGCATTCGCGGCAGGCAGTCAGGGGCAGTGCGGTAGCGGCACGGTCGTTGGACATGAAAACAGATGGTGAGATGGTCGGCCGAGCAACAGCCGGGACGCCAAATTATACGGCGGCGGCAAGACTGTGCAGGCGATTGTTGCCGGAAGGGGATACGTTACGGGTGCGCGGCTTGCTGCCGGTATGTTCTGCGGATGTCGATTTGCGGCGAGTCCCGCATCAGCGCGCCTCGCGCTTGTCTTTTCTGTTCTGCGTGGTTTCCGCATCGATTGCCAGCAAGCCCAGCCTTGGTTCTACCGTGTTGTTGTCGAGTTCGCCGCGTCCGACATTGTGGATGTCGAGCGTTTTTAGCTTGTAATACAGCACATGCGGTTCAACACCCAGTTCTTTTGCCGCGCGCGCGACATTGCGCTTGCAGCGCTCCAGCGTCGCCACCAGCAAGGTGCGTTCGAATTGATGCATCAAATCTTTTAATGAGCCGCCTTGCTGCTTTTTCGAATCACTACCGATGGCCGGAAATCCCAGTGCATACCGTTGTGCCGCAGCGCGTAATTCGCGGATATTGCCTTCCCAGCCATGCGACAGGATTTGTGCTTCGATACATGGGTTGACGTTGGCACCAGGCGGCAATTTAAATTGTCGTGCCGCATGATCCACATAGCGCCAGAACAGATCGAGGGCGCGCGCCGGTTGAGACCGCAGCACCGGTAGCGCCAACTCGACCACGCTGAGCCGGTAATACAGATCGGTACGAAATTTTCCTTCCTCAACCAGTTTCGCCAGCGGCACCTTGGTTGATACGATGACCCGAAAACTGAGTTGCCGGAATACCGTCGAACCGACCCGTTCCACTCCGCGATCCTGCAGTACGCGCAGTAACTTGGCTTGCAAGGTCAGCGCCATGCTGTCGATTTCATCCAGATATAGCGTGCCGCCATTGGCAGACTCGATGCGTCCGGGCCGGCTTTTGGTAGCGCCGGTGTAGGCGCCGGCATCGACGCCGAACAATTCAGCTTCAGCCAAGGTCTCGGGAATGGCCGGGCAGTTGACAGCCACGAACGGGCCATGCGAACCCGAGAAGTCGTGGATGTAATGGGCTAGCCAATCCTTGCCGGTGCCGGTTTCGCCGACCAGCACGATATCGACATCGGTGGCGGCAATGCGGCGCGCCGTGGCATAAATCTCATGGTTGACGTCGGCGATAACGGGTGCGCCGGCGGCAGATCCAGTTTGCTGGGGCGGGAGAGTATTGTTGCTTTGATGATGGGATGCAGGAGCGACCGCCCCGGACAGCGGCACATCGTCGTCGGTGCCGGTAGAAGGCTCCAGTAATTGCTGCAGGACTTCCTGCAGACGGCTGTCGGTAGTGGGGATGCTGACGGCTTTGCACACGCTGGCGGTTGCCACGCAGGTGGCGTAATCATTGCCATCGACCAGGCGCACCAGCTTTTGCTGGGTGGAAGCGCCAATGCGGCCGCATTGTTCGATGACCTTGTCAAATTGCGCATCACTTTGACACACCAGAATACGGACAGCCGGGCGCATGGTGATTTCCTGAGCCACTTCGGTGATCGGAATCTGTCTGAGTCGTATCGCCATCGCTTGGGCAACACGCAGCACGCGTTCAAGCATGGGCGCTGGCTCGATACACAGTAGCAAGGAGTGATAAAAAAGTGCCATGAGTAATCCTCTTGAAAACAATTTTCACAGTCGTTGCCGCTCGAGAGAGTCTGCTCACTAAAATACCCAAACGACCCGCTGAGCTAAATGGTTTTTTTAGAGTAACTTATGGTTAAATTTCTTCATAGCACTATCCGGAAACATCCTCGCACCTGTTGGTTTGTGATCTTTACCGGAGCGGGGTGTTATCCGGAGTAGCCGTCGCGCATGACGGTTTCAGTGACCTGAGTTGTTGACGCGAAACTACCAACTAAATTGATCTGGCGCCCTTCGTCCACCACTCTGGTGGTGCTGGTAAAAAGAAAACGCCGAACATAGCTGGTGGGATCGTTGAGCAACCGCTCGGCGGCGTCTTCCAGGATTTCCCGCTCCTTGTGACCTTCTGCTCCCGCAAGTCCGGCCATCTGCGCCATGTGCCGATAGCGGTTGATTTCGATGGTTGTCGCTTCTTCCAGTTCCAGGTATTCGATATAGCTGGTATTCGGATCGGCAGTTTCCCGGATGTCCTGAATCAGGTCCCGCACGATGCCCGCTTGCTCCTGCGTGGCCTTCAATTGTTGCGACATGATTTGAGGACCCGCATCGCTGTCGTCATAGGAATAATTCGAGGGTTCCTTGACCTGGACGAAACGTTGCCCCCATTCCTCGATATTCGGTTCGACACTGCTGGCGAACGCCTCCGCATTGGCATGGATGATCAGCTTGAAAGTACGCGGCTGTATCTGGCCCTGATAGTCAATCGTGCGTATTTCCTCTCTGGTTCCATCGCGATAAATTTCTGATTCTGCAGCGAGTACTTCGGCAATCGCGACGGTTTCATTGGCAATAATCGGTTTCCCGGTGAGTGTCGACAGATTGGTTACGCCTAGCGCGGTAACTTGTCCGGCGACGCTCGTACGTTCTGCACGGACAATGCCGCGTGAGCGGAGCGCACCGGTTTGTTCTTCGTAATCCTGGTCCTGGTATTTCCGGGTGCGTGAGAGTGCCGCTGCCGAACCAATACCGAGGCCGTTGGCAAAGGCACCAAGCAGAACCCCGGTTTGCGCGATGTGGCCTCGATCCCTGGTTGTGCTATCTCCCTCGTCAACCCAGCACACGGAAAGTTGCGGCGTCGCCTCCAGCAGTTCTTGCAGCAAGCTGTCGTTAGTTTTGCGCCCTATGATGACCTGTTCAACCACGTTGCCAAGATCAACGGTCATGTCCGCGTCACCTGCTACACCGGGAATCTGGCCCTCACGTCCGGTGATATCTTGCCCCAGGCGGTCCAGTCGCAAGGTGACGCCGGTAAATTTGCCAGGATCATAGATGAGCTTGCCATCGGCATAGCCACCCGCACCTGCGGTGAAGTTCCTGAATTTGGCAAGCGACCAACCGAACGAGCCACCTGCGCCGCTTCGGCTGGTATGGTTAGTTTCGGTGCCGAACCGGGCATATCCGCTGGAGGCATTCACGCCAATTTCTGCCGTCGCAACGCGCGATCGTCGATAACTCACGTTGGCGCGTAATCCGAGCGCTCCCCCCAGGAAAACACGGGCGACAATCGCAGTGAGCCCCGATATCCCGATTCCGACCGACGCACCATCGCTGAACTTGATGGTCGAGGCGAGACGCATACGTTGTGTCTGACGGTTCAGATAGGTCGCAATATCCGAACGACTGAGGTTGTCGTCTTGCGTAATTTTTTGTCCGTCAACGCCGTTGATAAGGTGATCTCTGGCACGCTCGAAGGCAACGACACATTGATCCAGGCTCATGTCATGGATATTTTTCAGATCCGGAATATCCTTGATCGTATCAGTCGGGCACCCATTCCCGGCGTCTTGATGGGGGCGGTTATTGAAGGGCCCGGCTGGATCAATTTCATTAAAAAATCCATTAAGAATAGTTGGTGTTAATGGCTCTTTAACAATTTCCTTAATATAATTTTTTATCTTATAAAAACAATCGACAAGATTAGCCGGAATGGAATCAAGTCCCATTAAAGGTAAAAGGAAATTATCGGTATGTAATTTTTCTGCCACGCTGTCCGCCAGGGGGCGACCATCCAGGATTTCTGAT
>CAILRJ010000108.1 GCA_903836575.1 uncultured Burkholderiales bacterium | reverse complement strand
TGCGCGACATCGCGCACGAGCAATTCCACCGCAACATTCCTGCTGGCAAAGTAATCGCGGAACCCTTTTTCGACATCGGTTTCACCGCGGTACAAAATCATGTAAATGCGCAAAGGCCGCGCCGGTTTAGCCTGGGCGAACCCGGCACCCGGCAAGACCGCCGCCGCCATTCCGGCCAGCCCCGCCGCCAGCAGACTGCGTCGCCGGCTCATGCGACACCTCGTTGGCCGGTCATACCGGATTCACCCGAACGCGCATTACCGATCGCAAAGATGATCAGAAACAGCACTGACGACGCCACACCGAATGCGCCCAGCGCCGCCATTGCCTTGGCCGGCCCCACCAGCGCCGCCAGCGCGCCGGCAATGGCCGGACCGGCCGCGCCACCAAGGCGCTCGATCAATCGGAAGATGCCAAGCACCGCCGTCGCGCCTTCCGTGGCCGCCTCGTTTTTCGTGACCTTGGTGACCAGTCCCAACTGCGCCGAAATACTCATTGCCTGACCAAGCCCGAGCGCCGCAATGCCCAGCAAGACGTGGCCGGTGCTGGCCTCGAACAGGATGGGCAACAAGGCCGCACCAGTCAGCAGGCCACCCGCGCCGACCATCCACGCATGCACGCGAAAGCGGTCGGTAAAGTGTGCGAACAGGGGTGTCAAGGCCAGCGTCAGGATGCCGTACAACATCGCGTAACGGCCGATTTCGGATTTCGAACTGTTCAGTCCGGTCAGGATCACCGGCACCAGATAAATCAGAAAACCGGATAACAGCAGCTTGGCCGGAATACCAACCAGTATCGAAATCGCCATGAAACGCGTGTTCTTGAGCAGCAAGGCAAACGCCCCGCCGCCCTGTTTGACGACCGTCACGCCACGCGCCCGTGAATTGTCCAGCGTGCGGATGGCCAGCAAGGCCGCCAGCACGGCGATGACCGCACCGAACACGAATACCATCTGGTAGCCGATCCGGTCGGCCAGTATGCCGCCGACCGCCGGAGCACAAATCTCTGCCACCATGATCGCACTGACAAAAGCGGCAATGCCCTGGCTGCGGTTGCTGTCGTCGGTGTTGTCGATCACGTAGCCCTGGCAGGCCATGAACATCAGCGCATACCCGGCTCCCGAAATAACCCGCGCCAGTACCAAGCCGTAAAATCCGTTGGCCAGACCTGTGCAGAGCAGACCCGCGATCAGGACCGCCGCGCCTTGCGTGTAACTGCTGCGCCGGCCGATGCGATCCGACCAGCGCCCGGCGAATGGCAGGCTGCAGGCGACGCCCAGCAAGTAGGCCGTGATCGGAATGCTGGCCGCAAAATCGGCCGCGATGCCAAAGCCCGGACCGGGCAGCGTACCGACGTACAGCGGCAGGAACGAGCGCGACAGCATCTCGGCAAACATGAACAGAAAAGTCAGGATGCGGATCGAGACGATGCGTTGCTGGACCAGTCCGTGCGTACCACCACTATCGGCAAAGACATACGTCGCGCGCAAGCGCGCCAGCAAGGCACCGGCGGCAACACCCTGTCCCGGTCCCTTGCAGGCGGCATCGGCAGCGCTCTGCACCAGTGCCGTGTAGTGCTGGTTCATCTGAACCCCGATCAGGTTGAGGCGCGTGGCCAGCGAACCGATCGATTCTTTCACGGTGACGATGGCGAGATAACTGAAATCGCCGGCCGCCATGCGTCCCATCAGCTCGGCAATCTGGCGCATCGGTTCGAGGTAATTGAGCGAAATAATGAACAGCAAGACCTCGAAGGCGATCAGCATACTGGTCAGTAGAATAATGCCGATATCGTAGCGCAGGCCGCTGATGCGCGAGGCAATGAAACTCTGGTCGACCCCGACATGCAGGAAGCCGACCACCGCGCCGTTGTGGCGGATCACGACCGGGGTATCCAGAAAATTCGACGCCTGCCGGTTCGGGCTGGCGGCGGTCGATGCCGGCGCCTGCAAGTGCACCGGCAAGCCGACCTGCTGGTCACCGGCGGCATCGACGGTTGGCAACGCAGCGCCAATTTTTTCTGCCTGCAGGCCGCTGGCATGCATCGTCTTGCCGGCGGCATCGACGATCACCAGATAGGCGAGGTCGTCATTCTCTTTCAGGATTTGCTCGAAAAAATCCTGGATCCCGGCCAGACGCTGGAACGGAATCCCGTAGTCCAGCGCGCGGATGATCTTGTTGTTGACCGAGACGGCGACAGTCAGCGCCTTGCGATCGAGTTCCGGGCGAATCTGCTGCTCGATGACGGACCAGGCGAACCATGAAATAGCCGCTTGCGACAGCAGCAAAATCAGCAGGGCGAAGGCGAACAGGCGACGCACCGGGGTCAGGTAAAGTTCGCGCATTATCGTGTTGCTCCGTCGGTGCGGGTATCGAGCCGGGTCATCGAGAGATCCTGCATGGCGCTGCGCGAGGTGCGGATGACGCCATCGAGCAGGCTGAATTCACCGGAGGCTGCAGCGGCGGTGGTTGCTGTCGACGTTGTTGCCGCATCCTCCTGCAATGACGCATCAAGACACGCTTCGATGCGTTTGAGCTTGCGGCTGGAGCTGGCCATCAGCAAATGAATACCCGTCATCGCCACCAGCGCCGTCACGGCAACCCCGATCAGCGACGCCACGATCAGCGCATGGCCAAACGCCGCCACCACGGCATTGTGCTGACTGCGCGAGTAGCGCACTGCCAGTCCGCCCAGCTGTGTGCCGATCACGCTCGACAGACTGGTACCCATCGTGGTTTCCTCGTCGCTAGTGACCTGCCAGTCGCTCGCGCCCTTGCTGCCCTTGCTGCCGATAGGCGACTTCCAGCTAGCCGGCACGGTACTGCTGGCCAGCGGCTGGCCGGTGTGAAAGACCACGCTGCCGCTCTCATCATAGATGCTGATCGACAGGATGCTCATATCCTTGCGCGCTTCGAAGTCGATCACTTCCTGCGCGTTGGCCAAGCCCTTGAGCGGCAAGCCCAGCGTGATGCCGGTGTCGAGATTGGCATGGATGTCATTGACCACGAACTGGGTGCGGCTGTGTTCGAGTTCGGTCAGTGTCCGGTCGAATTTGCCGTGATTGAGGAACGCCGTCAGGCTGATCGCCAGTGCCGCAATGACGACCACCGGAATCGTGATCTTGATGCTCAGACCGGAGATCAGCATGCTGCGCTCCGGTGTCGCATCGACAGGGACGGGAGCATGGTCATGGCAGGGTCACGCCTTCCAGGTACGGCGCCATTGCCGGCCGGCGCAGCGTCGTATCAAGATCGCGGATCGCGCTTTCCATTGCATCGGCAAACGCCGGATAGAACAGTTCGCCGTAGTAGTAGTAACGCGCAATCGTGCCTTCCAGCGTGCGTTCCCAATCGGGGCTGACGCCTTGCAGCGCGACCATGCGACCCGGCAGGAAGTTATCGAATATCACGCCCTGCTCGTTGCCATTGTTGAGGATGGTGTTCTTCAGGGCGATGGCGATTTTCAGGCGCTCGAGGTCGGACTCGTCCTGAATCACGATGGTGTAGTACTTCTGCACGCCGTCGACCGGCTGGTTCATGTCCCACAACAGTTTTTTCCAGGTCTGGCGATCCGGGCAATCGACCAGCTTGATCTCGGCCAGCGGTTCGGTGGCCCACTGCCCCGGCTGTCCGGATTCACGGGCAAAACTGAAGCGCAACGTGAGTGCCTTGCCGGGATTTTTGGCAAAGAAGCCGGCGTGGGTCTTGCCATCGCCCAGCCGCTTGAGCAAGCCGCCGACCGATTCCTTGTTGAAGTCGGCACCGGTGGTGCCTTCGAAGAAGGCGAGCTTGTCGATGTTGACGTCCTCGCCGGCTTTCAGGCGCGTCAGCATCCGGTGCATCATGCCCGAGACGAATACGAATTCGCCGGGTATGCGGGAGCCGCGAAATTGGGAGAACATCGTCGACTTTTCAAACTCCGGATGACGCGCGATGACGTTGTTGACGATGGTGCGATAGGTCAGCAAGCGCTTGTTGAAACGGATGTACTGGCTGTCGATCAGGTCTTCGGCGCGGATCCGGTAGGCTTCGCGAAACAGCGTCGTGCTGGTCAGGTCAAAGCGATCGTCGTCCTTCGGCAACTGCGGTTTGGTGGCGCGTAATTCCTCGGTCAGCACCGACGGTGTGAGCACGATAATGACTTCGCGGCGGGCATCATCGGACCGCTCGTAACCGAACAGCTTGCCCAAAAATGGCACATCCGCCATGCCCGGCACCTTGTCTTCCTGCTTGGTCTGGTCGCGCGAAACCAGACC
This sequence comes from uncultured Burkholderiales bacterium, assembly GCA_903836575.1. Classification (GTDB taxonomy): domain Bacteria; phylum Pseudomonadota; class Gammaproteobacteria; order Burkholderiales; family Burkholderiaceae_D; genus Actimicrobium. Next base: position 1,631 of record CAILRJ010000108.1, on the reverse strand, counting down.
ACCGATGATCAGCGGCGTGTTGTTGGCAATACGCGCATAGGTCTGCACGCGGCGCGTCGAAATCGATGGTGCCGACGCCAGCGTGATGCCGGTGGTCGGATCGATCACGCGCAAGTCCTGCCCGGGCACCGTGGCCGATACCGTGGCATCGATCAGCATGCTGATTTCACGGCCTTCCTGATTGATGCGTGGCCGGACATTGAGCAGAATGCCGGTCGGCAGGTACTGGAACGAGAACGCGACGCGGCCACCGGCAGCACCCGAACTGGCGTCCTTGCTGGTAGCGATCGGAATATCCGTACCGACCCGTATCGTGGCCTGGCGGTTATCGAGCGTGAGGATGCTGGGACGCGACAGGATCTCGGCCTTGTTGCGATCGACCAGCGCATTGATGCGGGCCATAAACTGGCGCGGGTCGACTGCGGCGGCGCTGTCCTTGATGACCTGCAGTGCGCTCTGGCCGGCACCCGGCGCAAGCTGGACTAGCGTGCCGATCTGCAGCGAACCGGTGCCCTTCTTGTTCTGCCACTGCACGCCCAGTTCTTCGATGGCCTGCTTGCTCACTTCGAGCACCAGTCCCTCGACGAAGACCTGACGCGCCGGCTTGTCGATGACGTCTTCGATCAGGCGCTTGATCTTCGTGAACTGGTTAAAGTCATCCGGATGGGTCAGCACCAGCAGCTGCGAGGTACCCGATGAAATGGTCGGACCCAGCGGCGTCGCCGCACTCGGGATCATGCTCAGGCCCAGCGCATTCGTGGCCGGATCCTGCGCGGACCCCGGCACCGGATTTTCGTTGGCACCCACGAGGCCGACGTTGTAGGCCTCCGGTGCCGGCATCTTGTAAATCAGCGGCAAGCGATCGAAATCGATCGATGACGGCAGGTTCTTGAAGCCGGCTGCTTTCAGCGCTTTCTTTTTGTCATCGCTGCGCCCGGCACCGGGTACCGGCTCGGGCGTGCTGTCGAACGAGAACGACATCGCGGCCGGCGCCGCCGTCGCGGCCGGGGCGCTGGCGGCCACACCTTTCGCGCTGGCACTAGCGGCCATCGCTTCTTCGGAAACCGAACTACCCTTGAGCAGCGGGATGTCGCGTCCCTTGAATGAATCGTCGATGCCCAGCGCTTCTTCGCCGGTCACCGCCGAGTAGCCCATCGCACGCAGCGCGAACAGCGCGCCATCGGCGTCGATGTAGGACAGGTTGATCACATTCGGCTGCAAATCCGTCAGGCGCAGACGCGAGCGCGTCTTGACCGATTCTTCGAGCAGTTTTGTCAGGAGCGGATTAAGCACGTCTTCCGACGCATCGGGATTGACGGCGACACTACCGGCGCTAATGCTCACGCCATAAATCATCAGCTTGGCGCTGCGCCGGGGCGACATCACATAGCCGAACTGCAGCACGTCCGTTTTGCCGGCACTCTTGCGCATGGCCGTCGCGCCGCTCAGTACGCTGTCAGGTTGGCGCGGTAGTACTGGCGCGTCCGGACCGGCACGACGATAACCGGCGGAAAGCTCCAGCTCCTGCAAGACATCTGCAATGAAATCCTTGATCTGCTCTTCGGTCATCTTCGGCAAGGCCACCAGCCTGACTGCGCCGGGTACAAGGACGGACGCATCGGCCAGCGTCG
>CAILRJ010000107.1 GCA_903836575.1 uncultured Burkholderiales bacterium | reverse complement strand
TACCTTGTTCGGGCGGATTGCTCGTCTATTATTGGCTTCTTGATATAAGTTGATGACGGAGTAACAATGTTCCAGCCGCAGCGCGAACCGCTTTCACCGGAGATGCACATTTTTGATCGTGCCATCGCACTCAAGCCGCAGCCCGATGGCATCTGGCAAGGACACACCAGCACTGACTACGCCAACATGATCGGACCGTTCGGCGGCATGACCGCGGCAACCGCCTTGCAGGCTTTGCTGATTCAGCCGGAACGGCTGGGCGACCCGGTGGCGCTGACGGTCAATTTTGCCGGTCCGGTGCGCGACGGTGCCTTCGAGGTACGCGTCCGGATGATGCGCAGCAGCCGTACTACCCAGCACTGGTCGGTCGAGATTGTTCAGGGTGACGACTGCGTCATCAATGCGATCGCGGTATTTGCGCTGCGCCGGCCAACCTGGTCCGAGACGGAAATCGTCATGCCTGAGGTGGCTCCGGCAGACACGCTGCCGCTGGTTGGCAACATGATGGGAGTGAGCTGGCCGCAGTGTTACGACATGCGCTTTGCCCGCGGTGGTTTGCGCGGGGTGGACGGCACCGGCGACAATCCGGACAGCCTGACCCAGCTATGGATTAACGACAAGCCCCCAAGGGCGCTGGATTTTGCTTCGTTGACAGCGATCTGCGACGCTTTTTTCCCGCGCCTGTTCTCCCGCCGCGCGCAGATGGTGCCGATCGGGACGATCTCGCTGAACATCCATTTTCACGCCGATGCGGCAACTCTGGCACAGCAGGGCAGCGCGCCCGTGCTGGGCGTGGCACAGGGGCAAATATACAATCTGGGATTTTCCGACCAGGTCGCGCAGGTCTGGAGTGCGCAAGGTCAGTTGCTGGCAACCAGCCAGCAAGCCGTCTGGTTCAAGGAATAAATCGCACGCAATCTAATATTGCGCAATGCAATTGCAGGCGAGGTAATCGCGTGTGATCTATCCGAAGCGACGTAACGCATCCAGTGCCAGTCCGGCACCGATGCTGCCAAACAGATCGCCTTCAATCGCACGCGCATCCGGCACCAGCCGTGCAATGCGCTGGCGTAGCGAACCGACACCGCTCGAGCCGCCTGTAAAAAACACCGTGTCAACTTCGCTGGCCTTGATGCCGGCATCACGCAGCAAGTCGGCAACCGTGCTTTCGACGGTACCCAGCAGGCGCACGATCGAGGCATCGAAGGCATCACGGGTAATCGTCAGTGTTTCGCGCGGAGCGAGCCGGTCCAGATTCAGGATCGCCGACTCGGCTTGTGACAGCGCGATCTTGCCTTCCTCGACCTGTATCGCCAGCCAGTGGCCGCTGCGTTCGCGAATCACATCGAGCAGGCGATCCAGCTTGGGCTTGTCGCGGGCATCGCGGTAGATGTCCTTGAGCTGCAGCCAGGTCTTCTGCGTGTAAGCCAGGTTGATGGTGTGCCAGGTGGCCAGGTTGAAGTAATAGCTGGACGGTACTTCGCTATCATTATTGAGCTGGCTGCCTAGTCCCAGCAGCGGCATCACCGACGACAGACTGAGGTATTTGTCGAAGTCGGTACCGCCGATATGCACACCGCCCGAAGCGAGAATATCGCTGCGGCGATCGACCCGCAGGGCGCGCTGCGGTGACACGCGTATCAACGTAAAGTCCGACGTACCACCACCGATATCGGCCACCAGCACGATCTCTTCGCGATCGATGCGCGACTCGTAGTCAAAGGCGGCAGCAATCGGCTCGAACTGGAAAGCGACCTGACGAAACCCGGCTGCACCGGCGATGTCGCTCAGGGTTTGCTCGGCCAGCCGGTCGGCTTTCTCGTTGCCATCGACGAAAAAGACCGGGCGTCCGATTACCGCATGCTGGAAGGTCTGGCCGCTGGCGGTTTCGGCGCGGCGTTTGAGTTCGCCGATGAACTGGCCCAGCAACATGCGAAACGGCAGCGCGCGTCCCAGCACTTCGGTCTGGCCATCGATCAGGCCGGTACCAAGCAGACTTTTCAGTGAACGCATCAGGCGACCTTCGTAACCGGCAAGGTAATTGGCCAGTGCCGCGCGGCCATAGCTGACCTGTTCGTCTTCGGCATTGAAAAACACCGCCGAAGGCAAGGTCAGCTTGTTGTCTTCGAGCGCCAGCAACGCATCGTGTCCGGGCCGGACAACGCCGACCGTGGAATTGGAGGTGCCAAAATCGACGCCACAAGCATTCGCCATGAGCTACCTTTCATCAACCGGAAATGGGTCGACGATCATAGTCGAACGCAGACTGAAAGTCCCGCTCTAATTACGCTTGCAGCGCGCTTGCCAGCGCCTCCGGCAGGACCGGTTTTTGCAGTAGTGCCGCGCCGAGCGCCTCGACTTCGCGGCGCATGTCGGCCATCGCATCACCGCTGACGACGATGGCGCGCAGTCCCGGCCGATGCGCCAGCGCGACCTTGATGACGTCGGTGCCCGGCATGTTGGGTAAGCGGTGATCGGTGATGATCGCATCGAACGGGACGCCAGCATCCTGCAGCAATACCACGGCCGCTTCGCCGGAACACACGCTGGTCACTTGCGCACCCCACTGGCGCAGCAGGATGGCGGTCACTTCGGCCACCAGCGGATCGTCTTCGACCAGCAAGATACTGCCGGTGTAATGCATGTCGACGCGGGGAGCTGTCGCGTCACTGGCTGCCGTAGTCGGATAGGGCACGCTGACCGTGAACACGGAACCGGTGCCGGGTAGTGATTGCAGCCTGACCGGATGCTCCAGCAACTGGCTCATGCGCCGCACGATGGCCAGGCCTAGTCCGAGTCCCTTGTTGCGATCGCGTCCGGGATTGTCGAGCTGGACGAAATCGCTGAATACCGCTTCCTGTTTGCTGGCATCGATACCGATACCGGTGTCGGCCACCACGATCACGACGCGCTGACCGTTATCGTACGCATGCAATTGGACGTGGCCGCCGGCAGGGGTGTACTTGATCGCGTTTGAGACCAGATTTTTGATCATGCTACCCAGCAGCTGACTATCGCTATGAACCGCCAGCGTCGACGGGGTCACTTCTACACACACGCCTTTCTGCATCGCGACGCCGGCGAATTCTTCGTTGATTTCTTCGAACAAGGCGGCCAGGCTGACGGTGGCCGGAGTCGCCTGTATCAAGCCTGCGTCGAGCTGCGAGACATCGAGCAGTGTGTTGAGCAGGTTCGACAGACTGCGCACCGAACGGCCGATCCGCTCGATATGGGGCGTGTCGGCATCGTCCCGGTGACGTGCCTGCATGACGGCTACCGCCATCGACAACGCATGCAACGGCTGGCGCAAATCATGGCTTGCGGCAGCCAGGAACTGGGTCTTCGAGCGATTGGCCAGCAAGGCGGCATCGCGTGAGCTGCGTAATACCTGTTCGTTGATGACCCGATCGGCTTCGCGCATTTGCAGCGAGCTGGCCATCGCATCGAACGCGCTGGCCAGACGCGATATTTCGACCGGAGAGCGGCGCAGCTTGCTGCGGGCGGTGTAATCGCCATTACTCCAGCGCCGGGCGGCATCGAGCAGCGATTGCAATGGTCGCTCGATGGCACCGTGAGCGATCAGCCAGGCAATCCCGAAGGCGGCCAGGATGCCGATGACAACCACCGTTAGCGCACGTGCCAGAGCCTGATTGGCCGGTCCCATCGCTGTGGCCTCATCGACGCCGACGATCACACCGATGCCTTTGGCCGATGAGACCCCGGACATAAAGCCAAAGAAACCCTCGGTATGGCTGATCGGATCGTTACTTGGCAGCGCCACCGGCTGCGCCGCAACGACGATGCGCTGCCATGGCGCCGGTACACTGGTGCCCCTTAGCGATCGTTCCGGCAGGCGCACCAGAATCGTTCCGTTGTGATCGACGACCGTCAGCGTATGCCCCGGCGAGAGCGGATTGCGGGCCAGATGGTCGCCTAGCCAGTCCACGCTGAGTGAGGCAAACACCACCCCTTGCGGGGGTCCCTGCGGATCATGCGGCAGCGGGTAGGCAAAACCGAGGGCGCTCTTGCCGGTCTCCTTGCCGACCATCATGTCGCCGATGGTGAACTGGTCACCGGCGAGCGCCAGCTTGAAATGCAAGCGGTCGGCATTGTTGAACGTCCCGGGCAGAAATGGTTTGGCATAGCAGTACACTTCGCCGCGCGCGTCCGAGACGCCGATTGACAGCGAGCCGGGGAATTGATCGTTGAGCTTGGTCAGGTAGGCATTGCAACCGGTCGCCTCCGGGCGGACCTGCGCGCTGTTGGCGACGGCCAGCAGGAACTTATGCATGCCGGTGGCAATCTGCTCGAGTTCGCTGGCCACCATTTTGGCTTCCAGTTGTACCGAGCGTTGCGCCTCCGCGCGGCGCTCATGGCGCAGTGCCGCCTGGTTATAAGCCTGGGTCGCAAGCACCGGGATGATGCCTGCCATGACCAGAAAAAAAAGCCGCATTCGGAGGGTCATTGCAGCCGGTTCCTGAGTCGTGTTGCCGCAACATGGGCACGTTACGATAAAGGATTCCGGCAAGCTTGGAAAGATGAGAAGTGATCGTAAAAACAAGGTAATCGCAAGTAGAATTCCATTTTTTGAAGAAGGCCATGACCATGACTCTCTCCCGCTGTGGCTGGGTGCCGTCCACCAATGCCCTGTACGTCGCGTATCACGACAACGAGTGGGGCGTGCCGTGCCATGACGAGCGCCGGTTGTTCGAAATGCTCAATCTCGAAGGCGCGCAAGCCGGGTTGAGCTGGTCGACCATTCTCAACAAGCGGGCCACCTACCGGCTTGCGTTCGACGACTGGGATGCGCGCAAGATTGCCCTTTACGATGCTGACAAGGTGGCGCAGTTGCTGGCGGATCCAGGCATCGTGCGCAATCGCCTGAAAATTGCCGCCGCGATCACCAATGCCCGCGCTTATCTGCGCTTGTGTGATGACGAGGGCGGGTTGGATGCCTACTTGTGGGGTTTCGTCGGCGGCGTGCCTGTTCAGGGTGGGATTGCCGCGGCACCAACCAAAACCACGCTGTCGGACCAGCTCTCCAAAGACCTGCTCAAACGCGGCTTCAAGTTCGTCGGCCCGACGATTGTGTACGCGTATTTGCAGGGGATAGGCGTAGTCAACGACCATGCACCGCATTGCTATTTGTACGCTGGTACCGGGTCTGCACCTCTCCCTTGAATGCCGGCTCCGCGGGCCTGCAACAAGGCGGTTTCGTGATCGCCTTCCAACAACCGCTATCCTGTTGCCATGACTGAAACCTGTGCTCCTTCCAATGACCGGCACGTCGTGCTCGATACCTGCTTTGGTGCCGGTAGCGCCTTTCTGCACGACTGGCATGCCTCGACCCGGCCCCTGCATTATTTTGCTTTTCTGGCGCAGCCGGTCAGTGCGGACGACCTGCTGCGCCATCATGCCGATTGGCCTGAGCTCGCGGTTCAGGCACAGGCTTTGCGTGCGGCGTGGCCGCACCATGTCGCCGGTTTTCACCGTTTGCTGTTCGACGACGGGCGCGTCAGCCTGACTTTGATGATAGGCACGCTGGCTGCGTGCCTGTCGCAATGCGTTGCACAAGTCGATGCATTTCTGATTGATGCACCGGCGGCGGCGACGATGGCGCGCCGGCTGGCGCGATTGGCCGCGCCGCAATCGACGCTGCGCCTGTCGGCCACGTGTCCGGTTGCCGCTCTGGAGCAAGCCGGATTCGTGTTCGGGTCGGCGCTGCAGGCGACCTATCAGCCGCGTCGTCCATCCGGCAAGGCGGTGGCCGCACGCGAGCGCCATGCCATCGTGCTCGGGGCGGGTCTGGCGGGTGCGGCAATTTGTGAGCGGCTGGCTGCGCGTGGTTGGCGCCTGACGCTGCTGGAGCGCCACGCCGCGCCCGCACAAGAAGCCTCCGGTAACCTGGCCGGCATCGTGATGCCGGTTCTCTCGCAAGATGACAATCTGGCGTCGCGCCTGAGCCGGGCTGCTTATCTGTTCGCGTTGCGCCGCTGGTCAGCGCTGGCACACCCGCGCTTCGAGGGTGAGCGCTGTGGCGTGCTGCAACTGGCGCGTAATGCTGATCACGCGGAGGCACAGATGCGCATTGCCCGGCGCTGGAATTATCCGGCCGGCTATGCACGCTGGCTCGATAGCGCCGCAGCGGCAGCTTTGCTCGGTAGTGCGGCGCCGGACGGCGGCTTTCTCTTTGCGCAGGGCGGCTGGGCCCATCCCGCCGGCGTCTGCCGCGCGTTGCTGGCGGCGTGCGGCACACAACTGACGGTGCACTATCAACAGCTTGCAACATCCCTGGAGCGGGTCGACGCAACGTGGCACTTGCGCGATGCCGATGGCGTCCTGCTGGCGCAGGCACCCACGGTTATTTTCGCCAATGGCAATGGCGCGACCGGTTTCGCACAGTTAGCCGACCTGCCGTTGCAATCGGTGCGCGGACAGGTCACGCATGTCAGCGCGCCGGCCTTGTCTGCGCCGGCACTGGTGGTGTGTCGCGAAGGGTATCTGACGCCGCCGGTACAGGGCCTGCGCTGTGCCGGTGCGACTTACGATCAGGATAGCGAGGCTGTTTTGCGCCGCTCCAGCCAGACCGAAAATCTACAACGGGTGCAGTCGATGCTGCCTGGAATATGGCCCGACGCATTCGACTTCCCGCTGGCTGGCCGGGTCGGATTTCGCTGCGTGGCACCGGACCGTTTGCCGCTGGTTGGCGCGCTGCCGCTGACTACCGGAGTCAGCCGCGCAGAGCGCTTGCGTGAGGTGCCGCGCTGGCCGGGATTGTATGGACTGCTGGGTTATGCGTCACGCGGACTAATTTGGGCGCCGCTGGCGGCGGAATTGCTGGCAGCGCAGCTCGATGGCGAACCGCTGCCTCTGGAGAGCGATCTGGTGGATGCACTGGATCCGGCACGTTTCAGGTTGAAGTCGTTGCGCCAGTCATCGCGTTGATAGTCAGAAAAACCGCGCGCCCAATAAAAAACGGACCGCATGGCGGTCCGTTTTTTTTACTGCGACAGAGAATTACTTCTTGGCGCGGGTTGCTTTTTCAGTAGCTTGTGTGAACTGTTCGGTTGCCGAATTAACATTGGCTTCCATGGTTTGCACAGCTTGCTTGGTGGTCTTGGTCAGTTGCTCGTAACCGGCGTTAGCGTTGCTGATGACCGATTTCACCATCGCAACCAGGTTCTCCGAACCGGCTGGTGCATTCTTGCTGACATCGTCGACCAGAGCCGATACTTTACGGCTGGTTTCAGCGATCTGGGCTTCAGCAGCGCGGGTCAGTTCGGCTTGGGCTTCGGAAGCGATACTGGCAACGTGACGGCTGTAAGCCTGTGCTTTTTCAGCGGTTGGCTTGGCTTGCGATGTCGCCAGCGTCATGAATTCTTGCGGGTCTTTGGCAGCCATCAGTTGCTTGGCGTTGTTGGTGCTTTCTTCCAGCGTGCTTTTGACGGCGGTCAGGTTCAGTTCAACCAGCTTCTCGACACCTTCGAAAGCTTTGCTGGTCAATGTGGTCATTAAAGCAACTTGAGCTTCGAAGTTGGCTTTGGTTGCGGCGGAAAATTGGTCTTGGAATGAAAACATGTGAATCTCCTTAAGTGGTTGAAGCTGGTGGATTCGTAAGCGGAAGCAACCGGAAAACACATGGTGCGCCGCAACAAACGCAATTCTACGCACCTTAAAAAGGATGTCAAGATTTAATTGTGCGGTGCATCAAAGTAATTTATTGACATCTTTTTTGCTATGTCCGGGCTCCAGTGGATTACGCGCGAAGATGTCGATAGTGATTTTGCAGACTTCCAGCTGTCATTGATGGAGGACTTTTTCTGTGCCTGCACGAAGGCGGATTCGGCAAGAAATATCCCGAATACCCCTATAATCAAACGCGAGACAGATACACCTTTCGACCTAAAAAAATCACACAAGGCGAATTCATGAACACCCTCCACTACGCTCACTGGCCTGTCGGCTTGCCGTTTCATCTGACCGTTCCCGCCACCAGCGTCTACGTCAATTTGCAAATCAGTGCTTTGCGTTATCCCGACAAGCCCGCGATCATTTACTACGATGCGATCCTGACGTATCGCCAGTTGCATGAAGCGGTTCTGGCGCTGGCCGGATATCTGCAAGACACCTGTGGCGTGCAGCGCGGTGACCGCGTCCTGCTCGACATGCAGAATTCGCCGCAATGGGTAATTGCCTACTTTGCGATTCTGCGCGCCGACGCGATGGTCGTGCCAGTCAACCCGATGTTGATGACCGAAGAGCTGCGTCACTATGTCGATGATAGCGGCGCGAAGGTGGCGCTGGCATCGCAGGATATTTTTGCGCGACTCGCGCCGCTGGTCGGCAGCACCGGACTGGCCACGGCGATCGTGGCGACTTATTCTGATTATCTTCCTGCCCGCACGGACCTGGCCGTGCCGGACATCATTACCGCTGCCCGTGACGTTCCGCAATCTGCGGGCGTCATTGCGTGGCACGCAGCCTTGGCCCGGGGCGGTAGCTTGCGTGAACACCTGGCCGGACCGGACGACCTGGCCTGCATGCCCTACACCTCCGGCACCACCGGCAAGCCCAAGGGCTGCGTGCATACGCACGCTTCCGTGATGTTTACGGCAGCCGGCGCGCCGCACTGGGCCACGGCGATGGTACCGGATCAGGTCACGCTGGCGGTGCTGCCGTTCTTTCATGTCACCGGCATGCAAATCAGCATGAATGCCGTCATCGTTGGCGGCGGCACGCTGGTGATCCTGCCGCGCTGGGATCGCGATGTGGCCGGCCAGTTGATCACCCGCTATGGCGTCACGGTCTGGACCAATATCCCGACCATGGTGATCGATCTGCTGTCAAATCCACGCCTGGCCGAGTACGACCTGTCGGGTTTGCGCCGCATCTCCGGCGGTGGTGCGGCGATGCCGGCGGCGATCGCACAAAAGCTGCTCGACCTGACCGGTCTGCATTTCATGGAAGGCTACGGGCTGTCCGAAACCATGGCTTCGACTCACACCAACCCGCCGCAGCGCATGAAGCAGCAATGCCTCGGTATCCCGATTTTCAATGTCGATTCGCGCATCATCGATCCGACCACGCAAGCCGAAATGGCGCAAGGCGAAGTCGGTGAAATCATCATCCATGGTCCGCAAGTCATGCAGGGCTACTGGAACGATCCGCAGAAAACTGCCGATTCGTTCATCGAGCTCGATGGCAAACGCTTTCTGCGTACCGGCGACCTGGGTTACCAGGATACCGAAGGGTTTTTCTTTTTTACCGATCGTCTGAAACGCATGATTAACGCCAGCGGTTACAAAGTCTGGCCGGCCGAAGTCGAATCGATGATGTACAAGCATCCGGCCATCGAGGAGTGCTGCATCATCGCCTCGCGCGATGCGTACCGCGGCGAAACCGTCAAGGCAGTCGTCGTACGCAAGCCGGGCAGCGACGCCACGGCAGAAGACATCATGCATTGGGCGCACGAGACCATGGCAGCCTACAAAGTACCCAAGCTGATCGAGTTTG
>CAILRJ010000106.1 GCA_903836575.1 uncultured Burkholderiales bacterium | reverse complement strand
TCGGACTGGCTGTTTGCCCGTACCGACGCGACCCACCGGATCGCGCTGGAGCGTCTCGCGGTGCTGGTCGGTCAGTGGCTGGCCGAGCGCGGCATGGACGCCGATGCAGCCAAGGCGCTGGTGGCCAGCGATTACGCCGGCAAGGTCAATTTGCCGCGCAATGGCGCACGTGTGAAGTCCGACGCCAAGCCCGAACCGGTGGCTGAAAAGAGTGTGCCGCAGCGGCAGGCGCGGCACATGGCGGCGTAAATTTGGCTTGCTGAAGTGGTACGGTGTCCGTCGTGATACCGTCTTATTTCTTGTCCTGATTGCCCCCCGACCCCATGTGCCAACTTCTCGCAATGAACTGCAACGTCCCCACCGACATCGTCTTTAGCTTCACGGGTTTCGCCACCCGTGGCGGTGGTACCGACGAGCACAACGATGGCTGGGGGATTGCTTTTTTCGAGGGGCGCGGAGTGCGCCACTTTGTCGATTACCAGGCTGCGGTGGCGTCGCCGATTGCCGACCTGATCAAGCGTTACCCGATCAAATCGACCAACGTGATCGCGCATATCCGCAAGGCGACGCAGGGCAGCATCACACTGGAAAACTGCCATCCGTTCGTGCGGGAAATGTGGGGGCGTTACTGGGTTTTTGCGCACAATGGCGACTTGAAGGCATTCGCGCCGGTGCTCGATGGTGCTTTCCGGCCGGTCGGCAGTACCGACAGCGAACTGGCTTTTTGTTACGTGCTGCAGCAGTTGCAGCGCCGCTTCGGCACCGAGTTGCCGGCGCTAGCGCAACTGCGTGCGGCCCTCGACGAACTCACCCGCGAGATCGCCGTACACGGCACCTTCAACATGATGCTGTCGAACGGCTCGGCCTTGTTTGCGCATTGCTCGACGCACTTGCACTACCTCGTTCGTCAATATCCGTTCGCGCAGGCGCAGCTGTCGGACAACGATGTCAGCGTCGATTTTTCACAAGTCACGACACCCAATGATCGGGTCGCGATCATCGTCACGGTGCCGCTGACGACCAACGAACACTGGACCCGTTTTGCTGCCGGCGAACTGAAGGTGTTTGTCGATGGCGAACCGGTGTAACGCCGGTCCGCACAACCATCAGGACAAATTTGGCGCCAGCCAGCGCTCGACATCTTCGCGACTCGCGCCGCGCCGGATGACCATGTCCTTGACCTGATCTTCGCCAATCTTGCCGACGCTGAAGTACTTCGATTGCCGATGGCCAAAATAGAACCCGGCCACCGACGCACCTGGAAACATCGCATGCGATTCGGTCACTTGCATGCCGATATCACCACACTGCAACAGCGTGAACATCTCTTGCTTGACCGTGTGTTCCGGGCAGGCCGGATAGCCTGGTGCCGGCCGGATGCCGAGGTACTGTTCCTTGATCAGCGCGCTGCTGTCGAGTGCTTCGTCGGGTACCGTGCCCCACAAATCGGTGCGCACGCGTTCATGCATTTGCTCGGCGAAGGCTTCGGCCAACCGGTCGGCCAGCGACTTGAGCATGATTGACGAATAGTCGTCATGCGCATCTTCAAAACGCTTTTCGTACTTCTCGATGCCGATGCCGGTGGTCACCGCAAACAGGCCGATGTAGTCGGCGATGCCGGAAGATTTCGGCGCAATGAAATCGGCCAGGCACTGGTTCGGTCGCGCCACGCCATCGATGACCGGTTTGACGGTTTGCTGGCGGATGCCGTAGTAAGTGAAGGCAACTTCGGTGCGGGTCTCGTCGGTATAGATTTCGATGTCGTCCTCGTTGATGCTGTTGGCCGGCATCAGCGCGACCACGCCGTTGGCGGTCAGCCAGCGGCCATCAATGACTTTCTTGAGCAGCGCCAGGCCTTCTTCGTAGACCTTGCTGGCGGTCTCGCCGACCACCTCGTCGGTCAGGATGGCCGGAAACGGACCGGCCAGATCCCAGGTCTGGAAGAACGGACCCCAGTCGATGTATTTGGCGAGCGTGGCGAGGTCGACATTTCTGAACTCGCGCCGGCCGATGAACTTCGGTTTGACCGGCGCATCATCGCCAGTGAACGGTACCAGCATCTTGTTGGCGCGGGCTTGCGCAATCGATAGCATCGGCACCACCTTGCGGTTGGCATATTGCTCGCGGATGCGTTCGTAATCGGTGGCGATGTCAGCAATGTATTGCTCGCGCTGTTCCGGCGTCAGCAGCGATTGCGCGACCGAGACTGAGCGCGAGGCATCCGCCACGTAGACCACCGGACCTTCGTAGTTGTGCGCGATTTTCACGGCGGTATGGGCGCGCGAGGTCGTCGCGCCGCCAATCATCAGTGGAATCTTCATCATCCGGAAATACGGATCGCGCTGCATTTCCTTGGCGACGTAGGCCATCTCTTCGAGCGACGGCGTGATCAATCCGGACAGGCCGATGATGTCGGCATTCTCGGCTTTGGCACGCGCCAGAATTTCCGAGCAAGGCACCATCACGCCCATGTTGATGACTTCGAAGTTATTGCATTGCAGGACCACCGAAACGATGTTCTTGCCGATGTCGTGCACATCGCCCTTGACGGTGGCAATGACAATCTTGCCCTTGGCCTTGGCGGCGATGCCGGTCTTTTTTTCTTCCAGCTGCTTTTCGATTTCGATGAACGGGATCAGGTGGGCCACTGCCTGCTTCATCACACGTGCTGACTTCACCACCTGTGGCAGGAACATCTTGCCCTGACCGAACAGGTCGCCCACGATATTCATGCCATCCATCAGCGGACCTTCGATCACCTGAATCGGGCGACCGCCATTGACCAGCATTTGCTGACGCGCTTCTTCGGTGTCGTCGACAATCCATTGCGTGATGCCGTGCACCATCGCGTGGGCCAGCCGTTTTTGGACCGGGCCATCGCGCCATTCGAGGTTCTGTTCTTCTTTCTTGTC
>CAILRJ010000105.1 GCA_903836575.1 uncultured Burkholderiales bacterium | reverse complement strand
TTTCTGATGACGCTGCAACGTAATGGATGCAGCGGGCCGCTTATTAGGGTAACAAGAAATGTGCCAGCTGACACGGCGATCTGCGGTTCTATGTGACCAAGCGCGCTATTGGGGTTTTCGCAAGTGATCGATCAGCGCGAGCGTGTGCTGGTCCGGTGCCGGTGTCAGCAGGCTGACGACGATCAGCGCAAGAAAGCCGGCCGGCACGCCAAAAATACCGGCCGATATTGGTGCAATCTGGAACCACTGCCCCGCCACCGAGCCGCCGAGCGCCGGATAGGTGCGCAGCATGTAAATCACGCACACCAGCAGTCCGGCCAGCATGCCGGCGATTGCGCCGGGCTGATTCGCACGTTTCCAGAAGACGCCCAGCGCCAGCGCCGGGAACAGCATCGAGGCTGCCAGTGAGAAAGCCGCGCCGACCATCGACAGAATGTTGCCAGGCTTGAGCGAGGCGACGTAAGCGGCCACCAGGGCTACCACCAGCAACAGCAGCTTCGAAATGGTCACCCGCTTCTGGGTCGAGGCGGTCGGGTCGATTTTTTTGTAGTAGACGTCGTGCGAGAGCGCGCTGGCAATCGTCAGCAGCAAGCCATCGGCGGTCGACAGGGCGGCTGCCAGCCCGCCGGCGGCGATCAGCCCCGAAATCACGTAAGGCAGACCGGCGATTTCCGGCGTGGCCAGCACCACGATATCGCCATCGAGTACGACCTCGGCCAGTTGCACGATACCGTCGTGATTGATGTCGACGATGCTCACCAGTGGATGGAGTTTGTCGAGGTTGGCCCAGTACGAGACCCAGCCGGGCAAGTGCGAGAACTCGGAGCCGACCAGCGTGCTGTAGATGTCGAGCTTGACCAATACCGCCAGCGCCGGAATTGTGATGTATAGCAGCATGATGAAAAACAGTGTCCAGAACACTGATTTGCGGGCCTGATGCACGGACGGCGTCGTATAAAAGCGCACCAGTACATGCGGCAGCGCCGCCGTGCCCATCATCAGGCACAGCACCAGCGCCAGGAAATTGTTGCGTTTGGTGTCGGACGCGGCGGCGTCGGCTGCCGGGAACGGCGTTGCATGCGGCAGTATCGGCGCGGCGCGGGCCAGGTAACTGTCGCGCGACTCGGTCCACAGGCGCTGCGCTGCGTTGCTGTCCTTTGGATAGGCGGCCAGCATCCGGCTGGCACTGCGGATATCGATCAGCGTCGCGTTATCGCGCTTGAGCTGCTCGACCCGGCGCCTGGCATCGAGCAAACCGTCCGACCACGATGCCGGCAGCTTCCCGAGTCGCACATCGAGTTCAGCGGCGCGCTGCCGGAACACGTCGCGCACCTGCTGTTCCTTCGGATCGGCATTGAGGATTTTTTCGCGCTCGCTCAGAGCTGACAGCGCGGTCCCGTACGCCACCTGCGGCACCGGCACGCTGGTGTGCTTGACCGACATCCAGACCACCGGAAGCATGTAGGCAATGAGCATGATCAGATATTGCGCGACCTGGGTCCAGGTCACCGCGCGCATGCCGCCGAGGAATGAGCAGACCAGAATGCTGGCCAGTCCGAGGAAAATTCCGACCGAGAAATCGACTCCGGTAAAACGGGATGTAATGAGCCCGACACCGTAAATCTGCGCGACCACATAAGTGAACGAGACCACCACCGTGGCGAACACGGACAGCGTGCGCACCATGTCATTGCCGTAGCGGCCACCGTAGCGCGCGGCCAGATAGTCGGGCACCGTGTAATGGCCGAACTTGCGCAGGTACGGTGCCACCAGCAACGCCACCAGCACGAAGCCGCCGGTCCAGCCCATCACGTACGCCAGCCCATCGAAACCTTGCAGGTAAAGGCCGCCGGCCAGACTCAGGAAACTGGCCGCCGACATCCAGTCGGCTGCGGTCGCCATGCCATTGAAGATGGCCGGTACGCGCCGTCCTGCGACGTAGTATTCGGAGACATCCGCCGTGCGGCTGATGACGCCAATACCGGCGTACATGACGATGGTGGCGAACAGGAACAGGTAACCGATCCAGATGCGCGGCATGCCTTCTTTTTCGAGGATTGCCAGGGTCAGCAAAAAGAGCACGAAGCAGACGGTAAACCACGCGTAGTAGGTTTTCAGGCGACTGGCGAACAGCTTGTCACGCATCGTCTTGCTCCGGCACATAGCGGCGATCCAGGGAACGCATGCGCCACGCGTAAGCACCGACTATGGCGACATAGATCAGCGTTGCGCCTTGCGCGGCCATGTAAAAGGAGAGCGGCCAGCCAAACAGGACCAGCGTATCGAGTTCGCGTGCAAACCAGATGATCGTGACCGTGATGACGAACCAGCCGGCCAGCAATTGCAGCGACAAGCGCCGGGTCAGGCGCCAGTGGGCGGCGGCGTCGAGTGGTGCACCGGGCAGGAATTCGCGCATCAGCCGATGTCCTCGATGAAGGCCAGCGGCCCGGCCATCGGCAGCGCGATACGAAACAGGCTGCCCGGACTTTTCGGATCATGGCTGTGCGGATTACTGAAGACATCGACTTCGGCATCATGCTGCAAGGCGATTTCGCGCACGATCGCCAGACCCAGACCACTGCCCTCGGCGTTGCTGCCAAGGATGCGATAAAAACGTTCGAAGACATGACTGCGTTCGGTTGCCGCAATGCCGGGGCCGGTGTCTTCGATTTCCAGCATCGCCTGCTGGCGGTCGTCGTCGGAGCGCACGCGGATCGTGACGCTGCCGTTTGACGGCGTGTAGCGCAGCGCATTGTCGATCAGGTTGCTTAACAATTCCCGCAGCAGCATTGCATTGCCTTTTGTCATGACCGGATGACCCGGTTGCTCGAAGCCGATATCGATCTGTCTGGTGATGGCCGCCGGGACCCACTCCTGCACGACGTCGCGGGCCAGCTCGCACAGTTCGATCGGCTCGAAAGCGCGCGCCCGCACCGGGC